>JARCMB010000276.1 GCA_030248825.1 Pseudanabaenaceae cyanobacterium MP8IB2.15
ATCTGGCAGCCCAAAAGGAAAACGTCGGAGCGTTTCAGGAGAGGGGAAAGTTCGCTTCAGCATATGGTAAGACTAACACCATGCTAGGGCGTAGGGCAAAGCATTCCGCGATTTGAGTATTGCCCAAACCAATCCGCAGCTACCATAGAATGATCGATCGATTATTTAGGATTTATTGGTTGCCAGCAAAATTATGATGAACTCCGATACCATGTCTAACTCTCCGATTTGGCGACCCTTTACCCAAATGAAGACCGCGCCAGTACCGCTCCCAGTTGTCAAAGGCGATGGCATATGGCTGGAATTGGCGGATGGAAGACGGATCATGGATTGCATTTCTAGCTGGTGGGTGACGATTCACGGACATGCCCATCCAAAACTAGCTGAGGCACTCTATCAGCAAGCTTTACAACTAGAACAGGTGATCTTTGCAGGATTCACTCACGCCCCCGCCGAGCAGTTAGCGGCTAGATTACTCACACATCTGCCCAACTCTCTCACCCGCGTGTTTTTTTCGGATAATGGTTCCACGGCGATCGAAGTCGCACTCAAAATGGCTTACCAGTATTGGCATAATCAAGGCGATCGAAATCGCACGCGGTTTATTGGTTTCGATCGAGGCTATCACGGCGACACGATCGGAGCGATGTCGATTGGCAAGAGTTCCACTTGGTGGGATAAATTTCAGCCCTTGATGTTTGAGACAGATGTGGTGCCATTTCCTGCGACATTCGATCGAGACGATCGGATCGACCAAAAGGAATCTGAGTCGTTAGCAAAGATCGAGGATCTTTTACAACAAGAACTCCATGCCGCAATTGTGATTGAGCCACTGGTTCAGGGGGCGGCGGGGATGCGGATGTGTCGTCCCGAATTTTTACAAGCTCTTAGTAATCTAGTCGATCGATTCGGTGTTCTATTAATTTACGATGAAGTGATGACAGGGTTTGGGCGTACAGGAGAATTATTTGCCTGTCTCAAATCTGCTACTGCACCTGATATCCTTTGCCTCTCGAAAGGGCTGTCGGGTGGTTGCTTGCCTTTGTCGGTGACGTTAGCAACGGAAGAGATTTATCAATCCTTCTATGATGAAGATGTTTCTAAAGCTTTCTATCACGGTCATTCGTTTACGGGGAATCCGCTCGCTTGCGCTACTGCTTTGGCATCGCTCGATCTATTGGAGCAAAACCCCGCATCATATCGATCGATGGAAATTCTGCACCGTCGCTATTGGCAAACACACCTAGAAGGACATCCAAAATTGGAGCATAGCCGTTTCTGTGGCACGATTGCGGCGATCGAAGTCAAAACCGATGGCATGAATAGTTATTTCGATTCGATCGCCCCGATTCTCAAAGCCAAATTTCTCGAAGCTGGTTTTCTGATCCGTCCATTGGGAAATACGATTTATCTGATGCCGCCTTACTGCATTTCGCCCAGTGAGCTAGAGTCGGCTTATCAACAGATTCGTGATTCGATCGATAGCTTATGATGGAAGATGTCCAAGTCTATGGAGCTAATCGAAACGATCTGGATCGATCGCAGATTAACGCCGCCGTCACAGGTAAGATTAATATTGGTAATTTAGGATAGAGGTGTAAAGAATGGCACAGTTAATCCTCAATGAGTTAGATCTAAATGTTTTAGAAAAATTAAAAGTTCGAGCAGCTAGCCATCAGCGTTCTGTAGAAGACGAATCAAAAGCAATTTTGCAAGAAGCGATCGATGCTGAACAGATTACCAAAATGAATATCTTTAAAGAACAGGCAGCCCAGATGCGGCAAGCTTTATCGGCTCGAAGTCATACAGATAGTGCAGAACTAGTGCGTGAGGATCGAGATCGATGACTCAGTATGTTGTCGATGTTTGTGTGGCAGTGAAATGGTTTGTCCCTGAAGTTTACAGCCAAAATGCTGTTCGACTTTTAAGCGGCAACCACAATCTGATTGCACCAGACTATCTACTGGCTGAAGCAGGTAGTGTCTTTTGGAAGAAAATTCGTTTTCAGGAGATTAGTTTGAAAAATGGTCAGCAAGCACTAACTGCAATCCAACATTCACCTATACAGTTGATAGATTCTAAACTCTTGCTCCAAGATGCATTTAATTTGGCAAATCAGGCAGGACGAAGTATATATGATTGCTTTTATCTAGCACTGGCAATTCGGGAGAACTGTCAAATGGTGACATCCGATCAAAAGTTCTTTAATGCCCTGCAAGGTGGGATTTGGGCGATATCGCTTTGCTGGGTAGAGGAAATTCTATGATGACTGATTAATTCTTAGGCGGTTTCTGGTAAAAAATTTACCCATTCCAAACAGCCCCTAAATCCCCAATTCTGGGGACTTTGATTTCAGAACCCCCAGAATTGGGGGCAGGGGGCTAGGTAGATTCTTTAAAGGAAATTTCCTTAGCAAACTCTAGTATTTGCGAGTACATCGAGATCTATACAGCCTAAGCTGGTCGAATCCGCCAGAGGATTTTTTTACCTTTCTGGGTGGTCGCCGCCTTCTCTGTAGCAGAATCAACGTCAACTATAAAGTCCCCAACTTGTAAGGGCAACTTGCCTGAATTTTTAGCTTTACGCAGAGTTTTTACCGAACAGTTCAAAAATTTAGCAACTTCAGTCGTACCCCAACTACGGCTGAAGAGATCATCTGGGATTCCGACTAGCTGCTCAGCAACTTCAGCCCAAGATTTTAAATAAGCTTCTGATGCTTCTTGATGTTTAACAATAGTATCGGGAAGTGGGGGAGCATCATGCGGCAGTTCGATTTCCACCGTATCGTAGATGTCAGTGTCAATGTAGACTTCCATCCCCAAAATGTCATGCCAACTCCTGAGAAAAGAGACATAAGCATCGTCATATTCTCCTTCTTCTAGTAGATCGATCGGTTTGTGATCGGTATTAGTAATTTCAATGTGATGTTTCAAGCTAGACACCAAAGTAGACAGAGCCTCTACTACCATATTGCTATTGCCACGAGCATAAAGATGACATAGATCTTGTACCAATGGCGCAAGCTGCGGCGGAATCGGGAGTTTGAGCTTTTGGGTTTGAAGATTGGTTTGGGGATCGATCGGCTGACTAGATGGCATAGAGTCGCTCAGAAAAGAGGTGTCGGGTAAATCGGCACCAGAACTACTATTTCCTGACTGATGTGGCTGTGTCACAGATCAACCCCGCCTGAAAGTTTTAAGAAAGTTTTAACCCAAGATTTTAGTAGCACAGCATTGAAATCAAGCTAGCATCGTTTAATCTTGGCACAATTAGCATATATCTAGAATATATCGCCAATCCAGACTTATACCAATCCTAATTAAGCGAAAATTTAGTCCAGCGAAAACCACCAAATTTAAGTCATGATCTGAACATCCTGTCCATCAATCCAGCAAAGCGATGCCAAAGTCGACCATCCCAATTATCTATTCCGATCGATTTCTCGATCATCTGACAGGCAGTTTTCATCCTGAAAAACCAGGACGACTGACGGCAATTGTCTCCGCTTTAAAAAATTCTGACCTAGCCGATCGAATTGAGTGGAGATTGCCAACTCCAGTTCAAGACCGCAACATTTTGGCTGAAGTCCAAAGATTTCACACATCTGAGTACATCGCCAAGGTAAAACAGCTATCAGACAATGGTGGCGGTCAGATCGATGGTGACACAATCACCTCAGCGCAAACCTATGAAGTTGCATTACTAGCTGTGAGTGCTTGGCTAGATGGGGTCGATCGAGTCTTAAGTTCAGGACAGCCGACTTTTGTGCTGGCGCGTCCCCCAGGACATCATGCTTGTGCCTCTACTGGTATGGGTTTCTGCATTTTTAACAACGCTTCGATCGCCGCTCTTTATTCGATCGAACAGCCTGGCATTAAGCGGGTGGCAATTTTAGACTGGGATGTTCATCATGGTAACGGTACGCAAGCAGCAGCATGGCATCATCGCCAAATTGCCTATATCTCAACCCACCAGTCACCATTTTATCCAGGTACAGGCTGGCAAGACGAAACTGGAGCATATGGCAATATTCTCAATATCCCAATGAGATCGAATGGGAACATAGACGCATACTTAGCGGCATTTCAGCAAGATATCCTGCCCTACTTAAACCAATTCGATCCAGATTTACTGATTGTCAGTGCGGGGTTTGATGCCAACAGTGAAGATCCGCTTGCCAGCATGTTGCTCAAACCACAAGATTACGGCGTGCTGACCGAATTCTGTCTGGGGCTACAAGGCAAATTAAATCGTAAAGTCCTATTCGGCTTGGAGGGTGGCTATGATTTCCAGAGCTTATCAGAGTCAGTATTAGCCGTCGTCAGACAGTGCCTGTCTTAACCAATACAACAATCTGAGATTCGTTATGGTAACTTAGCCCCACAAACCCGAACTAGGGGATATGATTTATGCAGAATCTCCACTGAGTCCTTAATTTCCACTACGAATTTCATAAGCCTATGAATACGTCAGATCAGCAAACTCCGCTCAAACCTAAAACCACTGGTAGAGCTCTGGTGGCAAGGGGAGGTAGAACTCCGTTTGAGACTAAACTAATTGAAGGTGGTCATGCCACATCTGAGCAATTTACCGAGGCTCTCAAGAAGAGTCAGTCAGAAGGCAAGTCAGTATTATCGGTGTTAGAAGACCTGACTGGGACGACTCTAGCTCCCGATATCGTGCGCTACTACAAACGCTTGCATCTGTTTGAACTAAAGCTGATCTACGGTTTTGATGCGCTAGATCCTGATGTCGAAATTGACAAGTTCGATGTAGTCAAAATGAGTCAGTTGATCGACGCAAATGTGGTTCAAATCAGTGCTTGCCGAGATTTCAAGCTATTACCGTTAGCTAGAACCGAAAACTCAGTGCTGATTGGGATGGTGAATCCTGATAACTTTAACGTCATAGACGAATTGACTCGGACACTCAGATCGCAAAACCTGACGCTGCAACGTCGTGTGATTGCTAAAGTGGATTTTGAGAATATATTTGACCAGTTAATCGAATATCAGGTCAATCGTAGTGCTAAAGGGGATGGTATTGATGATGAGCTGCTAAAGACGGATGAGGCTTTCTTTGTCACAGATGATGAACTTAGCGAAGGCGGTGAGGATGGCGATAACCTCGATAAGTCGATCGGTGAAGATTCAGCTCCAATTATCAAACTCGTAGACCAAATCCTCGTGAGAGCTTTAAAAGAGGGTGTCTCTGATATTCACATTGAGCCTCAAGAGAAGTACTTGCGTGTGCGCTTCCGTCGCGATGGTGTACTACGCGAAATGGATATGGGTGACGGTAAACAACTGCCGCGCAAAATTATTAACGCCGTAGTTTCCCGCTTTAAGATTATTTCAGATCTCAACATTGCCGAGCGGCGCAAACCCCAAGATGGCAAAATGAAGCGTAACTTCCAAGGCAGACGGGTTGACTTCCGTGTTAGTACTCTTCCTACTCCTAACGGCGAAAAGATCGTGCTGCGGATTCTGGATAACTCCAATACGCAACTAGGTTTAGACAAGTTAATTACCGACCCAGAAAGCCTCGGCATCATGCAGGGGATGGCGAGAAGACCATACGGACTGATCTTGGTGACTGGTCCAACTGGTTCGGGTAAGACGACAACGCTTTACTCTACCCTAGCTGAATGTAATGATCCTGGAATTAACATCAGTACTGCCGAAGACCCGATCGAATACAGCTTGCCTGGGTTAACCCAATGTCAGGTGATTCGCGATAAGGGCATGGATTTTGCCATGATCTTGCGGGCATTCTTGCGCCAAGATCCTGATGTCATCCTCGTGGGAGAAACCAGAGATAAAGAAACGGCAAAGACAGCGATCGAAGCTGCACTTACAGGGCACTTAGTCTTGACAACTTTACACACCAATGATGCTCCTAGTGCAATTGCGCGCCTAGAAGAAATGGGTGTTGAGCCATTTATGACCAGTACAGCCCTGATTGGCGTTCTGGCGCAACGGCTACTCCGCAAAGTCTGTGACAACTGCCGCATTCCCTATCAACCCGCGATCGAAGAGCTAGAAAGTTTTGGGCTGCCCAGAACCGATCTAGAAAACACTTTTTATCGTGCCAACACCCTGAGTCGGGATGAAATCATTGCTGGCAAAGAAGGCCGACTGAGGATCTGTCCTAAGTGCGGCGGTTCGGGCTACAAAGGACGAATCGGCTGTTACGAAATTATGCGGATGAGTGAGCGACTACAAAGTGCAATCAACAAAGGCGCAACCACAGACACGATTAAAGAAATCGCGGTCGAAGAAGGGATGAAAACCTTGATGTCTTATAGTTTCGATCTAGTTCGTCAAGGCTATACAACGCTTGAGGAGGTGTTGCGGGTGGTCTACACCGATAAAGGACGTGAGGCTGAAGAACGCGCCAAACGCAAGAGTAGTCTAGAATGCCATAGCTGCCACGCTGTATTGAAGCCAGAAGTACTGGAATGTCCTTACTGCACAACACCCAGGGTTTTATAGGTTTCAGGAAAATCTGCGCCGCGATCGACTAGAAATTAGGTAACTTGCAAGGTAAGCTTTAATCCACCGCTCGATCGCTAAATTTCGACCGCTAAATCTCGACAAAAAGGATGGAAAGATTATGGTATTGGACTACATCATCGAAGATCTGATGGAAGAGGTGATAGAGCGGAAAGGCTCTGACCTGCATATCGCCGCAGGTTTGCCACCATACATTCGGATCAGCGGTCACCTCACGCCTACAGATCGCGACCCCCTCTCACCCGAAGAAACACAACGTCTGATTTTTGCCATGCTGAATAATAACCAGCGTAAGATGTTTGAGCAAAACTGGGAACTCGACTGTTCCTATGGCGTAAAAGGCTTAGCAAGATTTCGGGTGAATGTATTTAAGGATCGCGGCTCAGTTGCAGCCTGTTTGCGCACACTTTCCGCCAAGATTCCTGATATGGATGATCTCAAACTGCCACCAATTGTCAGAGAATTATCAGAAAAGCCCAGAGGTCTGATTTTGGTGACTGGTCCAACTGGTTCAGGCAAGTCTACGACATTGGCAGCCATGATCCAGACGATCAACAAAACTCGCGCCGAACATATTGTCACGGTTGAAGACCCGATCGAATTTGTCTACGAATCAGTCAAGAGCGTGATTAACCAGCGCCAAGTGGGGGAAGATACCAAAAGTTTTGCTAATGCCCTCAGAGGAGCTTTACGCGAAGATCCTGACGTGATTCTGGTAGGGGAACTGCGCGACCTCGAAACGATTCAGCTTGCTGTAACTGCGGCTGAAACAGGTCACTTAGTATTCGGCACACTCCATACTAGCTCTGCAGCCCAAACCGTCGATCGAATGGTGGATGTATTTCCGCCCGAACAGCAAGGTCAAATTCGGGTGCAGTTATCTGGTTCACTCGTGGCAGTTTTGAGTCAAACCCTGATTCCCAGAATTAATGCCGCCCCAGGTCAGTTTGGTCGGGTGATGGCACAGGAAATTATGATCGTCACGCCTGCAATCGCCAACCTGATTCGTGAAGGCAAAACAGCCCAGATGTATGGCTTCATTCAAACTGGGGGTAAAGAGTCGATGCAGACACTGGAATCAGTTCTGGCAAATCTTTACAAAGAAGGTGACATCAGTTTTGAATCTGCCGTATCGAAATCATCCCGCCCCGAAGAACTCCATCGTTTGGTTGGACCTAATCCACCGTCAGTCGTGCGGAAAAAAGGTACCTACGATCCCAAATCTCAAGATATGATTCGCTCCAAATCTATTAGTGGTTAACCCAGCAGGTGAAATATGCCAAAGTTTCAAGGTAGTTTAAAAGACAATCGTGGTAATGCGGTCAAGCAGATAGTTACGGCTGATTCGGTTAAAGAAGCGCGCGATTCTTGGCGACAGAAGGGTTTTGTCATTTTAGAAATCAAAGAAGTCGCAGGCGGCTTTGATTTTGAGAAATTCTCACTGTCGCTCAAAAAAGTCACAGTTAAGGACAAAGCAATTTTCTCACGGCAGCTTGGCACTCTGGTGAATGCAGGTGTTTCGATGGTGCGCGGTTTGGGAGTTTTAACCGACCAGTGTTCTAATCCCAGACTAAAAGTTGCCCTCAAAGAAGTTTCAACTGATGTCCAAGAGGGCACAAATTTCTCCGACGCGCTGCGTAAGCATCCTGCTTGTTTCGATCGACTTTACTGTGCGATGGTGCAAGCTGGCGAGACTGGTGGTGTACTTGACGACGTACTCAATCGGCTGGCAAAGTTGCTGGAAGATCAAGCAAGGTTACAAAACCAGATCAAATCTGCTATGACCTATCCTGTGACGGTTTCAATTCTGGCAGTTTTGATCTTTGTGGGGATGTGTAAATTTATCATTCCTGTATTTTCTTCGGTGTTTTCCCAATTAGGTGGTAATTTGCCTGTCTTTACCCAAATCCTCGTCAATATTAGTAACTTTCTGAATAGTCCAGCATTTTTCCTTTTGCCGATCGGCATTGTGGCATTTTTCGCTGCTTATGGTGCGTTTTACAAGACCCCTGCTGGTAAGTTGTACATGGATGGCGTGTTTCTCAAATTACCTCTGTTTGGCGATCTAGTGCGGAAGACGGCAGTGGCTCGGTTTGCTCGGACTTTTGGAGCCTTGTCTCGTGCGGGTGTGCCAATTTTGACCTCGCTGGAAATTACGGGTGATACTTCTGGTAACCAGGTAATTACAAATGCCTTGGATGTGGCAAGACAGGCAGTTAAAGAAGGTGGACAAATTGCGCCTGCGATCGAAAAGGAAGAAGTGTTTCCTGTGATGGCAATTCAGATGATCAGCATCGGCGAAGAAACTGGTGAACTGGACAAGATGTTGATGAAGGTGGCTGACTTTTATGAAAATGAAGTCGAAGAAGCGGTTAAGGCTCTCACCAGCATTATGGAGCCTCTGATGATCATGGTACTAGGTGGGATGGTCGGCTCAATCCTTGTGGGCATGTATCTCCCGATCTTTAGCATCATGGATCTGATTAAGTAGCTGACCGATCGGCAAGCATGATTTTTTGCTCAAGACCAACTGCCATTTCTGCGTCGCCCAAAGTTCGCAGGAGTGGCATTATTTTTTAACCCACATTCCGCTCGTAAAGGAAGGGTAAAATAAATAGCGAAAGGTAGAGTAGAAGCGGAAAAGCAGGAGAAAGTTATTAATAGTAAAAGTACAGA
>JARCMB010000277.1 GCA_030248825.1 Pseudanabaenaceae cyanobacterium MP8IB2.15
TAGGTGAGCTAGACCTGATTCTGTCACGATCGACTGCATGGGAATATCCCAAGATTCTACTGGGAGATGCTCTAAGTAAAAATCATTAAAAGTGATGCCAACCTTATATCCAATTTGAGTCGGTAAGAATCGATCGAAAAAACCGCCGCCATAACCAAGCCGATATCCCTGTCGATCGCAAGCCACTGTAGGGATCAAAATCAGATCTACTGTTTCTAGGTCGATCGAAGGCAGTGTCGGTAGAGGTTCCAAGATGCCAAACTTACCAATTGATAAGGATTGCTCTAATTGACCTGAATCGACCTGATGCCAGACCAAATCCCGACCCACACAGCGCGGTAATCCCCAAGATTTATCAGGATGCCTGTAATATAGCTGAGTTAAATCCACTTCTTGGCGAAAACTCAGATAAGAAAGCACAACTTGAGCCGTTTGGAATTGAGTCGATCGCTCAATCTGGGTACAAATCTCCTCACTCTTTTGCTGCCAGATCTGAATGGGTATTGCTTGCCTCGCCGCAATTAATCGTTGCCTGAGTTCCCTTTTGAGATCGGCTTCTGCACTCATACAAGATTCAATTAAGCTCCCATACCCGAATAATGCTTGAGTCCACGTCGCCACATCCAGCGATTGATCGCAAAAAATATTGCCCCCCAGACAAACATTACCGCAAATCCCTTACCAATATCTACAGGTAAACCGACTAGGATCGCTGAGGGGAAATGCACCATATATGGGAATGGAGTCCACAGCACAAATTCACGTACCGCAGGTGGAAACACCTCTAGAGGTGCAACTAAACCTGAGAGAAACAGGTAAATCAGAAACCAAAACTGTTCGATCGAACTAGCTCGCTCTGTCCAAAATGCTAAAAGCGCAAACGTGTATTGGATGAGAAATCGTAATGAGAAGGCGATTGCTATGACAAAGATAAAGAGCAAAATGCTAGATAGACTTGGTAGCCAAAATGATTGGGGATAGAGCGCGAAAAACATGGCGACGAGCACGGCAATAAAAGGCAGTCGCGCAAACCGTTCGGCGACATGACCCGCGAAATGATGCCAAACTGGATCGAGTGGTTGCAGCAATTTGTTTGAGAGCTGACCAGAAACAACTTCCTTCTCAAATTCCCAAATCACCCACACGACATTAAACTGCCGCACGATAAACGCTGCCAGAAAATAGCGGGCTAACTCTAAAGACGATAATCCAAACTTGCCACCTTGCGCTGCTTGCGTCCATACTCCCATCAAAATAAACGGCAGTGAATTAGACAAAGCCCACAGCAATAATTCGGCTCGATATTCCAGCATGTGAGCATAATAAGCAGTCAGTAAAGCTTTTGCGACTCGAATTGTATGTCCGATCATTCTGACTCCTCCCGATCGAATTCTGGTTTGACTGACTTTTGCCAGCCCGCATTGCCTGTTTGGAACACCTTACCGATAATTTCCTCAATTGGCGGATCGGTCACAGTCAAGTCAGTCACTTCTAACTCTGCGAGCAATCTTGCAACTGTACTGGTCATGGCTTCACGCTGGATCAAAAAGCGGACAGAATGCCCCTCAACTCCTGCCATCTCACCGTAAGACGATAGCGATCTCAAATCGGGCAAAGTCTTTAGCTCCACTCTCAGTTCACGATAGGGCGAAAAGCGATCCAATAAATCTTCGAGGCTACCGTCATAGAACAAACTGCCCTCATACACCAGCAATACCCGTTTGCAAAGTGCTGTAATATCCGCCATGTAATGACTGGTGAGCAAAATCGTTGCCTGATACTGACGGTTATATTCGCGCAAAAATTCACGCACACTCGCTTGAGCATTGACATCCAGCCCCAAGGTCGGCTCGTCCATAAATAATACCTGTGGCTGATGCAGCAGTGCCGCCAAAAGTTCTGCTTTCATGCGTTCGCCCAGCGATAGTTTACGCACAGGTTGGTTCAGCTTATCCTTGAGTCCCAGCATTTCGGTCAACTGATCGACACGGTAGCGAAATATTTTGTCAGGAATCCCGTAAACAGCGGCATTAATTAGGAGCGAGTCGATCGCGGGTAAATCCCAGAGCAATTGCTGCTTTTGCCCCATTACCAGCGTAATTTTGCTTAAAAAGGCAGACTCTCGCCGAAATGGTACATGTCCTGCGACCCTTACCCGCCCCGCAGAGGGATGAATCAAGCCAGTCAGCATCTTTAGTGTCGTAGTTTTGCCTGCGCCATTTGGACCGAGGAAGCCGACGACTTCGCCTGCGGCAATCTCAAATGAGACATCCTTGACCGCCGCAATCTGGCGATAGTTACGATGCCAAAAATGTTTTAAAGTCCCTGCAAAGCCTGGATCTTTGATCGCAACAGGGTAGGTTTTACCTAGATTATCAACGGTGATGATTGACATGCTTTTACTTTAGCCGACCGATGGTATAGGTTGGGTATTGGGTTACAGGCTCGATTTGCGGAAATGTATCTAACTATTTTGCTGTATCGATCTGTTATACTAGCGTGCGACAGGTCATGATGAAACAAGCTACTCAAACAAGCAAATCCACACCTGTTGAGACGTTACGCCCGCAAATCAAGCAAATTAAATCATTCGTCACGTTTCAAGACAGGAAATAGGAAGGCAATTTTATGATCACAGTCCTAGTTGTGGACGATAGCCCAACAGTAAGAGAGATGGTTACAGACCACTTAAGGCGCAGTGGATTGAACGTGGTTGAAGCCGTCGATGGTGTTGATGCGACGGAAAAGCTGCAAGCCAGTCTGCCCGATTTAGTCTTAACTGATGTCGTGATGCCACGGATGAACGGTTATGAGCTATGTCGCTGGATTAAAAGTACATACAAGGACAAAAATATCCCTGTAGTTATGTGTACGACTAAAAGCGAAGAATTCGACAAGTATTGGGGCATGAAGCAAGGTGCTGATGCTTACATCACAAAGCCATACCATCCGCCAGAATTGCTTGATACACTGAAGCGAGTCTATCGTGCGGCAAAAAACGATCGTAGCTAATTATTTCTAAGTATTACTAATCAATAGTTCGGACAGTTTTAGAAAAAGAGAAAAAAAGCTATTCATCGGATAAGGTGCAAGTAATAAATCAAAACACCAAATGAATAGCATTAGAGA
>JARCMB010000278.1 GCA_030248825.1 Pseudanabaenaceae cyanobacterium MP8IB2.15
ACCAGGGATATTATTCAAAGTCTTTTCTAGCTCAGCAGGATCGGGAATATCAGCGAAAGTCACATCAAGTACGAAATTCCCCTGATCGGTAATTATCGGCCCATCTTTTTTGATCGCAAGACGTAACTCTGGTTTACCACCTAGCTTTTCGATCGCTTTAGTGACTGGGGCGATCGCCATCGGTAAGATTTCGACAGGAACGGCAAAAGTCGATCCCAATTTCTGCACAAGCTTCGACTCATCGACCACGACGATAAATAACGCTGCTAGAGAATCAACCACTTTTTCGCGAGTATGAGCCGCACCACCGCCCTTAATCAAGTTTTTCGCAGGATCGACTTCATCAGCACCATCGATCGCCACATCAATTCGATCGACATCATCCAAAGTCCGAACTGGCACACCATACTTCTTGGCTAAAATCGCCGCCGAAAAAGAAGTAGGAATGCCGATAATATCCTTGAGTTCGCCTGATGCTAATCTTGCACCCAACTCTTCGATCGCATAAGCCGTAGTCGATCCAGTTCCCAGCCCGACCACCATACCCGACTTCACCCGCTTTGCCGCCGCAATCCCAACTTCTTGCTTCAGTTGTTTAATCGCATCAGGAGTAACAGTCATATATAGTCAGGTAGAAACATCATCATTTATACTAGCGTGACAGGTCACCGAAGATTAAACCAAGAAAATCTGCGATTGCAATTGACTCAAGTTACATTGCTTTGCTAACATGGTGTGCTGTTGATTTAATTTACCAAACGGCAATACATTTTATTTTATGCCCACTATCCAGCAGCTCATTCGTAGTGAGCGTCAAAACGCAAACGAGAAGACCAAGTCTCCTGCCCTCAAGAGTTGTCCTCAGCGACGTGGGGTTTGTACCCGCGTGTATACAACTACGCCCAAAAAGCCAAACTCAGCTCTCCGCAAGGTGGCAAGGGTAAGACTGACCTCTGGTTTTGAAGTGACAGCCTACATTCCTGGTATTGGGCATAATCTCCAAGAACACTCTGTGGTCATGATTCGTGGCGGTCGGGTCAAAGATTTACCTGGCGTTCGCTATCACATCATCCGTGGCACACTAGATACCGCTGGCGTTAAAGACCGCAAGCAAGGTCGTTCCAAGTATGGTGCTAAAAAACCTAAACCAGGACAACCAGCAGCTACTGGCAAAAAGAAATAGTCATTTCATTCCCTTTAGGGTCAAGCAATTAAAGAAAGTTCGATCCAATTCACCTTCATCTTCACAGTCCTATAATCCTAATCTCGCAAAACTTATATGTCCCGTCGCACCAAAGTCGCCAAGCGCATCACCCCGCCTGATGCTGTCCATAATAGCCGTCTAGTCAGTATGCTGATTCGTCGATTGATGAAGAGCGGCAAATATTCTCTAGCTTCTAGAATCGTTTATGAAGCATTTGGAGTTTTAGAAGAACGCACTGGCAATCTACCGATCGAAACTTTTGAACGTGCAGTAACTAACTCAACCCCACGAGTCGAGGTCAAAGCCCGACGTGTAGGTGGTGCGACCTATCAGGTTCCGATCGAAGTGCCTAGCGATCGCGGCGTAGCTTTAGCACTACGTTGGCTGGTTCAATACTCTCGTTCTCGTCCAGGTCGCAGCATGGCAAGCCGACTCGCCAATGAGCTGATGGATGCAGCTAATGAGACTGGCGGTGCTGTGCGTAAGCGCGAAGAAACCCATCGGATGGCTGAAGCTAACAAGGCATTTGCCCATTATCGATACTAAATCGGTAATGACGAGTAATAGTGCAATAGTATTGATGGTTACACAAGAGCTATACTATTCTTAATATTTCCAAGAAACCAAGTTTTATTTTTAATTTCCTTGCATTAAGAGGCAAAAGTCGTGGCACGAAGCATTTCCCTGGATAAAGTACGCAATATAGGCATTGCCGCGCACATTGACGCAGGTAAAACCACTACTACTGAGCGTATTTTGTTTTATTCTGGTGTAGTGCACAAGATTGGCGAAGTGCATGAAGGCACCGCAGTTACAGACTGGATGGTACAAGAGCGTGAGCGTGGTATTACAATCACAGCGGCAGCAATTACTACCAATTGGAAAGATTACAGAATTAACATTATCGACACTCCAGGTCACGTAGACTTCACGATCGAAGTTGAGCGGTCTATGCGTGTGCTAGATGGAGTAGTCGCCGTCTTCTGTTCTGTGGGTGGAGTGCAGCCTCAATCTGAAACTGTTTGGCGGCAAGCCGATCGCTATAAAGTACCGCGCATAGTCTTTGTCAACAAAATGGATCGCACAGGTGCGAACTTCTACAAAGTCTACGGTCAAATCAAGGATCGTCTCCGTGCCAATGCTGTGCCAATTCAAATCCCAATTGGCAGTGAAGAGAAATTTAAAGGCATTGTTGACCTGATCAAAATGCGTGCGTACATGTATAACAATGACGCAGGTACCGAGATCGAAGAGATTGACATTCCTGCTGATGTTCTTGATTTAGCCAACGAATATCGGACTAAGCTGATTGAATCGGTATCTGAGACTGATGATGTACTCACCGCAAAATACCTAGAAGGCGAAGAGTTAACCGAAGCTGAGATCATGTCGGGTCTGCGAAAAGGGACGATCGAAGGCAAAATTGTGCCTTTGGTCTGCGGTTCTGCCTTCAAAAATAAGGGTGTCCAACTACTGCTTGATGCCGTCATCGACTATCTACCAGCACCGATTGATGTCCCCCCGATTCAAGCCTTATTGCCTGATGGCACCACAGTAATGCGTGGCCCTGATGATGATGCGCCGATGTCTGCTCTGGCTTTCAAAATCATGGCAGATCCTTACGGTCGTCTCACTTTTATCCGAGTTTACTCAGGCGTTCTCAAGAAGGGCTCTTATGTGCTCAATTCCAGCAAAAACAAGAAGGAGCGGATTTCTCGCCTGATCGTGCTTAAAGCAGATGATCGGATCGAGGTTGATGAGTTGCGAGCAGGTGACTTGGGTGCTGTTCTGGGCATGAAAGACACATTTACTGGTGATACCCTAACTGATGAAAATGCTCCCGTTTTACTGGAATCTCTGTTCATTCCAGAGCCAGTTATATCAGTGGCAGTAGAGCCAAAGACTAAACAAGATATGGAAAAGCTTTCCAAGGCTTTACAATCCTTGTCTGAAGAAGATCCAACTTTTCGGGTTATGGTCGATCAAGAGACTAACCAGACCGTAATTTCTGGGATGGGTGAACTCCACCTCGAAATTTTGGTCGATCGAATGTTGCGCGAATTCAAAGTCGAAGCTAATGTCGGTGCGCCGCAAGTAGCATATCGAGAAACTATCCGTAAGCCAGTCAGGGCTGAGGGTAAGTTTATCCGTCAAAGTGGCGGTAAGGGTCAATACGGTCACGTAGTGATTGAATTGGAACCTACCGAGCCAGGTACGGGGTTTGAGTTTGTCTCCAAGATCGTGGGAGGCTCTGTTCCGAAGGAATACATCAATCCTTCAGAACAAGGGATGAAAGAGGCTTGCGAATCTGGAATATTGGCAGGCTATCCTGTCATTGACCTACGCGCAACTCTGGTGGATGGCTCCTACCATGATGTAGACTCATCGGAAATGGCCTTTAAGATTGCTGGCTCAATGGCAATCAAGGAAGCTGTACTAAAAGCAGGCCCAGTCTTGCTTGAACCGATGATGAAAGTCGAAGTCGAGGTTCCAGAAGACTTTTTAGGGTCTGTAATTGGTGACCTTAACTCCAGACGGGGTCAGATTGAAGGTCAAGATTCTGAGCAAGGCATTGCCAAGGTGACATCTAAAGTCCCTCTGGCACAAATGTTCGGATATGCTACTGACATTCGATCGAAGACCCAAGGCAGAGGTATCTTCACTATGGAATTTAGCCACTATGAAGAGGTACCACGCAATGTGGCCGAAACCATCATTGCTAAAAACAAAACCAAAGATAACTAAAGACTGAAGCAACTAGCAGGACTAAGGATACATATAAAATGGCACGCGCAAAGTTTGAACGGAATAAACCTCACGTCAATATTGGTACTATCGGTCACGTCGATCATGGTAAAACTACGCTGACTGCGGCAATTACAATGACGCTTGCCGCAATCGGTCAAGCTGCCGCAAAGAAATATGCAGACATTGATGCAGCTCCTGAAGAGAAAGCGCGTGGCATCACAATCAACACCGCTCACGTTGAATATCAAACTGCCGATCGTCACTATGCTCACGTAGATTGCCCAGGTCACGCTGACTACGTGAAAAACATGATCACTGGTGCAGCCCAAATGGATGGAGCGATCCTGTTGGTATCTGCGGCTGATGGTCCTGAGCCTCAAACCCGCGAACACATCTTGCTGGCACGCCAAGTTGGCGTACCTAACCTCGTGGTATTCCTGAATAAGGAAGATCAAATGGAAGGCGAGGATGAGCTAGTTGAACTCGTGGAAATGGAAGTGCGCGAGTTGCTCTCTTCCTATGATTTCGATGGCGACAATATTCCGATCATCAAAGGCTCTGCGCTCAAAGCGGTGGAAGCTTTAACCGCAAACCCTAAAGCCAAGAAAGGCGACGATCCTTGGGTTGATAAAATCTATACTCTGATGGATGCTGTCGATGCTCATATTCCTACGCCAGAACGTGCGATCGACAAGCCTTTCCTGATGGCTGTTGAAGATGTGTTCTCAATTACTGGTCGTGGTACTGTTGCCACTGGCCGAATTGAACGTGGCAAGGTTAAGATCGGCGAATCCGTTGAACTGGTTGGTATTCGCGATACTCGCACCACCACCGTAACTGGTCTGGAAATGTTCCAAAAGACCCTAGAAGAAGGTCTAGCTGGCGATAACATCGGCGTATTGATGCGTGGTATCCAGAAGCTTGATGTTGAACGTGGTATGGTAATCGCCAAGCCAGGTTCGATTACACCACACACTGAGTTTGAAGCTGAGGTCTACATTCTTCAAGAGAAAGAAGGCGGACGTAAGACTCCTTTCTTCACTGGTTATCGCCCACAATTCTATGTGCGGACAACTGACGTGACTGGCACGATCAAAGCATTCACGGCTGATGATGGTACTGATGCTGAAATGGTTATGCCTGGCGATCGAATCAAGATGACTGTGGAATTGATCAACCCAATCGCAATTGAGCAAGGGATGCGCTTTGCAATTCGTGAAGGTGGTAAGACAGTTGGTTCGGGTGTTGTTGCCAAGATTCTTAAGTAACTGAGATCATCACTTTTCTGGCTCAGATAGAGTGAGTAAAAAGCCCTAGATATTTAAATATCTAGGGCTTTTTCGATCGAAGGTGATTAAATTCTTACTTCTTCTTACGATTTTTTTGGCGAGATTTTTTTGCCATTTTATTTTTACTACTGGAGTTAGATTTCTTTAGATTGGCTGTTTGAGTAACAAATGGTTTAGGTTCTGAATTTCGATCTAAAAGTGAGAGGAATTCTTTCAATTCGGGAGGTGTAAAATCTTTTTTTGGTACTTGATCGCGACTTTTTAAGCCCAGTGATACCTGCACCTCATCCCAGTCTCCTTCCATCATGCAATCGATTCGATCGGCGGCAAACGCTTTTTCGATCGCTGGAGCAGACTCTACGGCTTCAAGTTCAATTAAGCCTGAAACTAGAAAAGAATTTAGTGCGATATCATTCTGTTCAAACTGCCCTAGTTGTTTTGTCAGGACTTCGACACATTGAGATCGAGTCTCAGGATAATTTTGGGCGATCTCCGTCAGACACTCTGAAGCAATCACTTGTGCCATGTAATAGTGAGACGGGTCGGCGAGGTAGTTAGCTAATGGTTCGATCGATGCACTGCCGATATTGCCAAATACTTCAGGCATCTCTTCGATCAGCCAGTCGTCGTCTTCACAATTTGCAAATAGACTGATTAATGGTTCGATCGACGCTTCCGCTTTAAGTTGCCCTAATGTTCGCCAAGCATGAACTGGAGCCCAGATCTCTAAGCTCTCAGGATCGGTATTAGTCAAATCTAGGCAAGCTAACTCGATTAGCTCAGGAATATGCTCAGTTGTAAAGCCAAACTCTTGACAGTAGTCAGGAATATGACCGTGTTCAAATCTTTGATCGGAATGCCCATAAGTTAGTAAGCTACTGACTGGGGGAGTAAAACTATGAACCTTTGAACCTGACATGAAGAGATCCTTATACTATTTTGCTGCTCTCATTATCAGGCATCACGATCCGAGTCACACCAAATCTTCGTTTTTTGTTTGAACAAGTCAGTAAAAAGGCTAATATAAGGGGTTAGTGATTATTTAGTCGGTTATCACATCCTGAATTAGTGACCGACTGGGACTTAAGTTATGCCACTGCCTGTTGTTGCTATTGTCGGTCGCCCCAATGTGGGCAAGTCTGCTCTTGTGAACCGTTTATCGGGTGAGCAGTATGCCATTGTTTACGATCAGCCTGGGGTGACGCGCGATCGCACTTACAGACAAGCGTTTTGGAACGATCGTGATTTTACGATTGTCGATACGGGCGGGCTGGTATTTGCCGATGATACTGAGTTTTTGCCGTTAATTCGCCAGCAAGCATTTTTGGCAATTGCCCAGTCATGTGCTGTGATTTTTGTGGTCGATGGGCGCGAGGGCATTACCGCCTCTGATACCACGATCGCGCATTGGTTACGCCAGCAGTCCGTGCCAGTTGTATTAGCCGTCAACAAATGCGAGTCAGCTAATTCGGGCTTGGCTTTAGCTTCTGATTTCTGGCAGCTCGGACTCGGTGAACCGATCGCGCTATCAAGCATCCATGGCAATGGCACGGGTGAGTTGCTCGATGCTTTACTCACACACTTCCCACCCTTAGAAGAAACGGTAACCGAGAGCGAAGAAATTAAGGTGGCGATCATCGGTCGCCCTAATGTTGGCAAGTCCAGCTTACTCAATTCCTTTCTGGGCGAGGATCGTTCGATCGTCAGCCCGATCGCTGGCACAACCCGCGATGCGATCGATACAGTTTTAGTAAGAGGCGGTCAGCAATACCGTTTGATCGATACGGCTGGGATTCGACGCAAAAAAAATGTTGAGTATGGCCCAGAATTTTTTGGGATTAATCGAGCCTTTAAAGCGATCAGTCGTTCTGATGTTGTGCTGTTGGTGATTGA
>JARCMB010000279.1 GCA_030248825.1 Pseudanabaenaceae cyanobacterium MP8IB2.15
AGCGGTTACTTCGCCTTGCTGGGAATTTTTAATCAGTTTAAGTTGCTGCTTGAGGTTATCGAGTTGATTTTTGAGGAAATCGTTGTTGGCTTCGACTTTGGCACATTGGCGCGTCAGATCGTTTGAGCTATCACGGTTAATAATTTCACCTAACTCTTGCTGCTTTTCGATCGACAAAAGTTTAGCCAAATCTCCATTTTGATAGGCGAGATTAATTTCCTTCATTACCTCAGTACAGTATTCCTTTTCGGCTTCATCCGTAACTTTATCAGGATGAAAACTGTCGGCTAAGCGCAAAAAAATCTGGCGAATCTTTTTTAGTTCATCTCGGTCTGGCTTCGGCAGATCTCGCATAAATTGCTGCCGAGAATTCTCTTCATGGTTTCGCCAATCAGATTCATAATCAGCATCGTCAGGTTCAAATAGATCTGGATCATCAATAGGAGAGGTTTTCTGGCTAATGATCCCATCTGCTTGGAGGTGATAATAGATTGTTTCAATATCTTTACGCGACTTCTTACCGAGTTTTCTGCCTGTGAAAATCTCATTGAAGATGTCATGGATTTGGCTATCCAGTTCCGTCATTTTTTGACGCAATGGCGCGCCCCGTTGAGCAATCTGAATCCCAATTGCTTGAATGCTCTCGTTTAGGTTATGTAACTTAGTCCGATTTGTCTCAATCTGCTTGATTAGTTTGTCGTTTTCCTTCTCCAAAAAGTTGAGGCGGAGACGAAGATCTGAAAGTCCAAGGTCATTAGCAGTAGAAACAGGATTAGAGACTTTAGAAACAGGATTAGAGGCTTTAGATCTCCGAGCCATAAGAAGTATATTGGGTAGAGTGTTCACGTCATATTCTAATCTAGTTTCTCGCTTGCAATCGCTAATAATTCGACTAATTGATTTGCCAGTTCGACCCATTGTTCGACACTTAAATCTTCGGCGCGGATCTGGGGATTGATTTGCATCTGCTCTAACAACAGCACGAGTCGATCTCGATCGACCACAGAAGTCAAATTATTCCGCAGCATTTTACGGCGCGTCGCGAACCCCATGTTGATCCAAGTTTCGAGTAACTTGGGGTTGGTAGCAGGTTTAAGCGGTGGGCGCGGGATCAGACAAACCACAGCAGAGCCAACCTTTGGGGGCGGGAAAAAAGCCTGAGCAGGAACATCGCAAATAAACTGACATTCAGCCAGATATTGCATCTTCACACTCAAAGCCCCATAGGCTTTGTGCCCCGCTTTTGCCACTAGTCGATCGGCAATTTCTTTTTGCACCAACAGCACAATCCGCTCAAACCGATCGATCGGGGTGGCGATACTCCCCAAGAGCTTGCTGAGAATTAAACCCGTGATGTTGTAGGGAATATTTGCAACGACTTTATTCGTGCCTTCTGGTAGAGGGATCTGTAAGATGTCGGCTTCGACCAAGCAAAAGTTTGGTTGGGTAAATCCTCGACTGAGTTTGGCGCACAGATCTCGATCGATTTCTACGGCAGTCAGAGATCGAACTTCAGGTAAAAGTAGCTTGGTTAAATTACCTGTACCTGGGCCAATTTCCAAGACCCGATCATCAGGCTTGAGTTCAGCCGCCTTGATGATTTTCTGTAAGGCTTTCTCACTTTTTAACCAGTGCTGGGCAAATTGTTTGCGAGGACGATCCATAATGAGTGAGCCAAAGGTAACAGTAATCAATTATCGGTGGATTTCGATCGAATCTTCACTGAAACATGCACCGAGCGATCGAAAACATGCGATAAAATTTAGCCATCGCTCAAAGGTAGTGCGTGAAGGCAAAAACTCTGCAAAACTTGCTTTTTAGCATTCGATTAGTAGAGCGGCAAGACTTGGATCGTCTTGCTGACATTCTGGCAATCAGTTTCTACGATTCCACTGAGTTTGCTACTCTCACACAATGGTTTGCACCGCTAATTCGCTGGAGTATTACGCTCGACTTGCGTAGCCGTCTGTTTGATCTAAACCCTCGTTATGCCTGCTTTGTCGCTACTAGCTCGGATCGGGTCGATCGAGCTGACCAGAGCATTGCCACGCTAGAGATCGGTTTGCGCCATGTACCGCATCGATCGACAAATCTGCCTTCCTATATATTTTTACCAAACTGGAATAGCTGTGAATACCCATATTTATCAAACCTAGCAGTAGATCCACCATATCGGCGACAGGGAGCTGCACAGCAATTAATCTTAGCCGCAGAACAAATGGCAGGACGTTGGGGGTTTGAACAGATCTATTTGCATGTCCTAGAAAATAATTATCCAGCTCTGCAACTTTATTACAGTCTGGGTTATCAGCTCTACAAGGTCGATGCTGATTTTGGCTCTTGGCTATTTCAAAGTCCACGCCGTTTTCTGTTACGCAAACTACTAAAGTCTTAAGGATTCTTCAGGATCACTAATCAATTCTTCGCTTTTCTTTGAGAATATTTGCGTGTTACGTTATCATTCCTTAATATAAAGATAAAATTTAGTAAGTAAACATACGCAGGTTTTAAGTTAAGATCGCGTCGTTTACTGAGCGTATTAGTCATTGTGGTGTGACACAGTATATCTACCAGGTAATATGAGCAAACAAACCAATTCGCTGCAAAATTCGCTAAAAGAGGGAGTTCCAGACCATGTAGCTCCCAAAAAGTCCTACACCAGCCTCTATAACGACAGCCTGTGTGCTGAGTTACTCGAACTCTTGTCTGATACAGAAATTCTATTTCGGCAACTCCATAATCTCAGCCGTCAAAGCCTTAACCAAACTCTGAATCAAGCCCTAACTCAAGATTTAGATCAGACTCAAAATCAAGCCCTAAGTCAAGCTGGGAGTGTTCAGTAATGCTGTTAGACAGCACTTCTAGACAGAACTCAAGCCAGAACTCAAATCAGTCTTATTCACAAACTTCAAGCTACTCAAAGCCTGAACCAAAGCTTGAATCAAGACCTAATTTACCTAATTTAAAGCCTGTTCTGCCTGCCGAATCGACTTTACGCGATCTGATCAAGACCGTACCGCCTGAGTATTTCATCAAAAGACCGCTCAGAGCTTGGATGAATGTGGTTTTCAGTGTTGCCGCCGTTGCTTTAGGTTATGTGAGTTTGACCTTTTTGCCTTGGTATTTATTGCCTCTCGGCTGGATTTTTACTGGTACGGCTCTGACAGGATTTTTTGTGATCGGGCATGATTGCGGTCACCGTTCATTTTCTAACCGCCGATGGGTGAACGATCTAGTCGGACACTTGATGTTTTTGCCCCTGATTTTCCCATTTCATCCTTGGCGACTGAAGCACGATCATCATCATGCTTACACCAACATGATGGAGGAAGATAATGCTTGGACTCCACTGACAGATGATGAATTTCGGGCAGCTCATCCAATTCTAAAGTTTCTCTATCGTTGTATTCGCGGCAGCTTGTGGTGGGTTGGCTCTATTGGTCACTGGGCAGTTTTGCATTACAATCCCTCGCTTTACCCCGAAAAACAAAGATCCCAAGTAATATTTTCGGCTGGTTTAACGATCGCTTATGCCGCGATCGCATTCCCACTGATGATCTACTGTGGCGGTATTTTCGGCTGGGTGAATTATTTCTTCATGCCTTGGTTGATGTATCACTTCTGGATGAGTACGTTTACGATCGTGCACCACACCATGCCTGACATTCCGTTTAAACCAAAAGCGCAATGGCACGCCGCACATGACCAGTTAACTGGAACCGTCCATTGTGATTATCCTGTTTGGGTGGAATGGTTGTGCCACGATATCAATGTTCATGTACCACACCACATCTCGACTGGAATTCCTTCCTACAATTTGCGTGGGGCATATAAAGCCCTGCAAGAAAACTGGGGTGAATATATCTACACGACTAAATTCTCATGGTCACTGATGCAGCAAATTAGCGATCGATGCCACATTTATGATGCCGAAGATTGCTATCAAAGCTTTGAACAGCTTGAACAAGACCAAGCATAGTTTTTGTTTCTGAAACTAAACGATCGGGAAGGAAAGCATTTTCCTTCCTTTTTTATTGGCTGCTTTTGGAGACTGCTTAGGAAAAATCA
>JARCMB010000034.1 GCA_030248825.1 Pseudanabaenaceae cyanobacterium MP8IB2.15
AGACATCCAAATTTATATCAATAGTCTTGGCGCAAAAGATAAAATCGCTCTGATCGACTTTGACTCAGAAATCCGTCCGCCTGTGCTGATTGATGGCACGCCTGAAGGACGAGCTAAAGGATTGCAATTTGTCAGTGGTTTGGAAGCAAAAGGGGGCACAAAACTCTACGATGCGACTTTATACGCCCGTAATTGGCTGAAACAAAATCTCCGCCAAGATGCGATTAATGCCGTTCTGGTTCTCACAGATGGAGCAGATTCTGGCTCGATTATTTCGCTCGATCGATTAGGAACAGAAATCCAGAAAAGTGGATTTAGCAGCGACGATCGAATTTCTTTTTTCACAATTGGTTACGGCAAAGAAAATGAGTTTAGCCCCGAAGCCTTGAAAAAAATTGCCGCCTTTAATGGAGGATATTATGCCAAAGGTGAACCAGAAACGATCGAAACTTTAATGTCAAATTTACAACTAGAATTTTAGTCAAGCAGATAATCCAGTGAAACTCGCAAATCCCCTCTACTATCCGATCGCAGTTCTGTTTGGTGGCATTGTTATGGTGGCGAGTGTGCGCTTTGCAAATCTGCCAAGTTCGATCGCTGTGCCAGTATCGATCGTAATTTCAACAGTTGGAGCCAGTCTAATCAAAACGATCCAGCCTGAGCCTTTAAATCTCGACAATCCTGAATTAGAAAGACATCTGCGCTCCGTGATCGACTCGGCGACGGGTTTGATTGATTCTGCTCAGGCGTTGCGAACTGAAGCCGATCGACTTTTGGTTGACTCCGATCAGATCGATCTATTGGTGGCTGTGCAATATGCTTGCGATCGAACGATTGAACTGCCAGACAAAATTAAGCTCTTGGCAAAGCGGATGAGTGGAGCAAACTCTCTCTTAACTACGAATCAATTAGAGCGAGAAATCCGCAAGGTGCAAAGCAATCTCGGATCGAGTTCTGGCATAGAAAAAGATGAGTTACAAAAGTTGCGAATGGAATTAGAAAACAATTTGCAGCTAGCAAAGCAAGGACAAGATGCCCGAAAAGCCCAAGTGATTAACCTCGATCGATTAATTACAGCCCAAGCAGGTATTCTCCAACAACTCCAAAATAAGCTCCGTACTTCCGATCTGCATAATAATTCCCAAATCGTGGAATTACAATCGCTCAGCGATGACATCAAGGACATTTACAGCAATGTCGATCGGCTGGTCGCCCAGTGATTCTAACAGAGAAAAGTCTTATTCTAATTGGTTCAAAATAGAGTTGGCAAAGATTGCTGCTTGAGTTCGATCGCGTAAGTTGAGGCGGCTCAGATGCTTGTCTTAACCTACATCCATGATCGCTCGGTGATAATGTCTTTAATACCATTCTGTAATATCGCTATGACAACTCACCTGAATCGCCGAACTCAGTCTGCCGCGCAGCAGAGATCGATCTTTAGTTCAGTTGGGATTATTCTGGTCAGTACAGTTTTGGCATATGCGCCAATTCCAGGTCTTAATCGCACAATTACGATCGTGAGCGGGACAGAGCTACAAGAGCCATTACAAGCACTCAAGCCTAGGTTTGAACAAGAAAATCCAGGGATTCAGCTAGATTTGAGATTTCAGGGTTCACAGGAACTAGCAAATCGTTATCTTGATGATAAAAATGATTTCAGCCCGACGGTTTTAATTCCAGCCAATAGCGAAATTATTCAAGAAATTGGCGATCGCTGGCGTACACAACATAGTAGCGAACCTTTTTACGATCAACCACGGTCGATCGCCAAAACCATCTTGGTCGGGATCAGTTGGCAAGAGCGCGGCAAAGTACTATTTCCTAATGGGAAATTTGAGTGGCATCGGGTCGAGCAAGCCATGCAGGCGGGAAATTGGTCAGCGATTGGGGGACAGAGTAACTGGGGCAGTTTTGATTTCGCGATCACCGATCCACTCCGATCGAATAGCGGTCAATTGAGTCTCAGTCTGTGGATGCAAGCCAAACTCGGCGGCGAACTGACTAGTTCAGGGTTAACAACTCCTGGCATCCAGTCTCTTTTCAGCTTGATCAAACGATCGATCTATCAGCCACCCCGCTCTAGCGATATTCTTTTGCAGGAGTTCATCGCCCGCGGTCCCAATGATGCTGATGCCGCAACTGTTTATGAAAGCGTCGTTTTGCATCGCTGGCAGCAATCAGCCACTACACAGGGTAAGCCTTATCAAATTTATTACCTTAACCCTTCGATCGAAACTATTTCAACCGCCGCGATCGCTCGTCGTAATGTGGATACTCCGACAGCAGAAGCTGGGCGTAAATTCATCGATTTCCTCACCCAGCCAAATCAACAATCAACTTTTATCCAATTCGGGTTTCGCCCAATAGTAAATCAAGATCTAACGCTAGTCCCAAATAGTCCTTGGAGCCAAAACATCCCAGGCTCGGAAGCTAACCCCTCGATTAAAATCATCCCAACCCCAAATCGTCAGTCGATCGACGAAATTCAACGTCAGTGGGAACGAGCAAATTGAGATCTAGATTAAAAAATCCCGCATCTGTTCAGATGCGGGATTTTTATTAGCTATAGATTAACCAAGATTAACTCAAGTTATCCAAAAGCGGTCGCCGTCGATGCAATCACAAAGGCAGCGTAAGTGAAGATATATCCCACAGTGAAGTGAGCTAGACCAACCAAACGAGCTTGAATGATCGAAAGAGCCACAGGCTTATCTTTCCATGTCACCAACTGAGCCAAAGGCGTACGTTGGTGTGCCCATACCAAGGTTTCGATCAATTCTTGCCAATAACCGCGCCATGAGATCAAGAACATAAATCCAGTTGCCCACACGAGGTGACCAAACAAGAACATCCAAGACCAAACAGCGATGTTATTCATACCGTAAGGGTTATAGCCGTTGATTAGCTGGGCAGAATTGAGCCACAAGTAATCACGCAACCAACCCATAATCGTGACAGAAGATTCGTTGAACTGTGCCACGTTTCCTTGCCAGACCGAGAGATGCTTCCAGTGCCAGTAGAAGGTAACCCAACCAATGGTGTTAAGCATCCAGAACATCGCGAGGTAGAAGGAATCCCATGCCGAGATATCGCAAGTACCGCCACGACCAGGACCGTCGCAAGGGAAGCTGTAACCGAAGTCCTTTTTATCGGGCATCAGTTTCGAGCCACGAGCATCCAACGCACCCTTAACCAAAATCAAGGTTGTGGTGTGCAGACCCAGAGCAATCGCATGGTGAACCAAGAAGTCACCAGGCCCAATGGTCAAGAACAGGGAATTAGAATCACTGTTGATCGCCTCAAGCCAACCAGGAAGCCATACTGCACCGCCATTTGGCCATGCCGTAGTAGCAATACTATCTGGATTGGAAAGCAAAACATCAAAGCCATATAGAGCTTTACCTTGAGCGGCTTGAATCCACTGTGCGAATACAGGCTCGATCAAGATCTGCTTTTCAGGAGTCCCGAACGCTTGCATGACATCGTTGTGGACGTAGATACCAAGGGTATGGAAGCCCAAGAATAAAGACACCCAGCTCAAGTGAGAGATGATCGCTTCCTTGTGTTCAAGCACACGAGCCAACACGTTGTTCTTGTTAGCTTCAGGATCGTAGTCGCGAATCAAGAAGATCGCACCGTGGGCGAAAGCTCCAACCATCAGGAATCCAGCAATATACTGGTGATGAGTGTAGAGAGCGGCTTGAGTGGTGAAATCCTTGGAGATAAAAGCATAGGAAGGCAGCGAATACATGTGCTGCGCTACTAGGGAAGTAGCTACACCAAGTGAAGCCAACGCCAAAGCCAACTGGAAGTGCAGCGATTCATTGAGCGTGTCATACATGCCTTTGTGCCCTTCACCTAGCGCACCACCAAATGGAGTGCCTTCAGGTGGACGGTGGGTATTGAGGATGTCCTTGATGCTATGACCGATACCAAAGTTGGTACGGTACATATGACCAGCCACAATAAACAGAACTGCGATTGCCAGATGGTGATGAGCAATGTCAGTCAGCCACATTGCCTCAGTTTGAGGATGGAATCCACCTAAGAAGGTAAGAATAGCCGTACCTGCACCAGTCGAAGTCCCAAACAAATGATTAGCAGTATCAGGACTTTGAGCATAAACGCCCCAGTTACCTGTAAAGAAAGGCTGCAAACCAGCAGGGTGAGGCGCAACATTGAGGAAGTTATCCCAACCAACGTGCTGACCGCGAGCTTCAGGAATAGCGACGTGAACTAGGTGACCAGTCCAAGCTAGAGAACTAACCCCAAACAAACCAGACAAGTGATGGTTGAGGCGAGACTCAGCATTTTTGAACCATGCCAAGCTAGGACGGAAGCTAGGCTGCAAGTGCAACCAACCCGCAAACAACAGTACGCCAGAGAGGATCAGCATAGCGATCGCGCCAGCGTAAAGGTCAGCGTTGAAGCGCATCCCGATTGTGTACCACCAGTGATATACGCCAGAGTAGCTGATATCAACTGGGCTAGTAGCACCTGCTTGGGTGAAAGCTTCCACCGCAGGTTTACCGAATTGAGGGTCCCAAATTGCATGAGCAATTGGTTTGACATTGAGTGGATCTTTGATCCACTGTTCGAAGTTGCCTTGCCATGCGACGTGGAACAGATTACCTGAAGTCCACAAGAAGATGATTGCCAAGTGACCGAAGTGTGATGCGAAGATCTTTTGGTAAAGATTTTCTTCTGTCATGCCATCGTGGCTTTCAAAGTCATTACCCGTGGCGATACCGTACCAAATACGACGAGTGGTCGGATCGCTAGCGAGGTCTTGACTAAATTTAGGGAATTTAGTTGCCATAGTTTTTTTGTTCTCCTCGCTATTATCCTAGTGCGCCAAAACGAGCCAGGAAGAATGCCCA
The DNA here is from genome assembly GCA_030248825.1 of Pseudanabaenaceae cyanobacterium MP8IB2.15. Lineage (GTDB taxonomy): Bacteria > Cyanobacteriota > Cyanobacteriia > Pseudanabaenales > Pseudanabaenaceae > JARCMB01. The sequence continues at coordinate 4,881 of JARCMB010000034.1, forward strand.
CGTTGTGACAATTCCACCCAGTAGATAGTGAGCTAGACCCACCGCACGACCTTGAATAATGCTCAAGGCGCGAGGCTGAATCGCTGGTGCGACTCTGAGTTTATTGTGTGCCCACACGATCGATTCGATCAATTCTTGCCAGTAGCCGCGACCACTAAACAGGAACATCAAGCTAAACGCCCAGATAAAGTGAGCAGCCAAGAACAGCAAGCCATAAGCTGACAGAGCTGAACCATAGGACTGAATTACCTGAGTGGCTTGTGCCCACAAGAAATCACGTAACCAACCATTAATTGTGATCGCACTTTGAGCAAAGTTGCCACCAGTCATATTGGTAACAGTGCCATCAGCACCAACCGTACCAAAAATGTCTGACTGCATCTTCCAGCTAAAGTGGAAAATCACGACGGAGATACAGTTGTACATCCAGAACAAACCGAGGAACACGTGATCCCAAGCAGAAACTTGGCAAGTGCCGCCGCGACCTGGACCGTCGCAAGGGAAGCGAAAACCTAGTTCGGCTTTGTCTGGAACCAAGCGAGAGTTACGGGCGTAAAGTACGCCTTTCAGCAGGATCAATACCGTAACGTGAATGGTGAAAGCATGGATATGGTGAACCATGAAGTCGGCAGTACCGAGATTCATATGCGCCATTGCCACCTTGCCACCAACCGCGAGGGTATCGCCACCAAAGATGGGGCTAACTGAAGATGCTGCATAAGGAGCAGTTGAACCTGCTGCCGTTGCATGAATGCCTTGAACCCACTGAGCAAAGATTGGCTGAAGCTGAATACCCGTGTCAGAGAACATATCTTGCGGACGACCAAACGCACGCATGGTGTCGTTATGGATATATAGACCGAAGCTATGGAAGCCAAGGAAAATACATACCCAGTTAAGGTGAGAAATAATCGCATCACGATGACGAATCATCCGATCCAAGAGGTTATTCACATTCTTGGCAGGATCGTAGTCGCGCACCATGAAAATGCCAGCATGAGCAGCAGCACCACAAATTAGGAAGCCGCCAATCCACATGTGGTGGGTGAACAGTGAGACAGTTGTAGCGTAGTCAGTTGCAATGTATGGGTATGCAGGCATCGCGTACATATGCTGTGCGACGATGATTGTCAAAGAACCCATCAAAGCCAAGTTGACAGCTAGTTGAGCGTGCCAAGAAGTAGTAAGGATTTCATATAGACCTTTATGACCTTCGCCAGTAAAGGGTCCTTTATGAGCTTCAAGGATTTGTTTCATGCTATGACCGATACCAAAGTTGGTACGGTACATGTGACCAGCCACGATGAACAAAACCGCGATCGCAAGGTGATGGTGAGCTTGATCGGTTAACCACAGTGCGCCTGTTTGAGGATTCAGTCCGCCCTTGAAGGTCAAGAAGTCAGAATAAACACCCCAATTCAGTGTCCAAAAAGGAGTTAGACCCTGACCAAAGCTAGGGAACAACTGAGCCATCAAAGCTGGGTTAAAGATGAATTCGTGAGGTAAGGGAATATCCTTTGGCGACACGCCTGCATCTAGGTAAGCATTGATCGGGATCGAGACGTGAATCTGGTGACCTGCCCAACCGAGGGAACCGCAACCAATTAGACCAGCTAAGTGGTGGTTCATGACTGATTCCACATTTTGGAACCATTCGAGTTTAGGTGCAGCCTTGTGATAATGGAACCAACCAGCAAAGAACATCAGACCAGCCATGACGAGACCGCCAATCGCTGTGCAGAGTAACTGATATTCATTGGTGATGCCAGAAGCACGCCAGAGATGAAATAGTCCAGAGGTGATTTGAATCCCTTGGAAGCCGCCGCCAACGTCACCATTGAGGATGTCTTGACCGACGATGTTCCAAACAACCTGAGCGCTGGGTTTGATCCCTGTAGGATTGCCCAACCAGGCTTCGTAGTTAGAGAATTTGGCACCGTGATAGTACATACCACTAAGCCAGATAAAGATCACGCCAAGATGCCCAAAGTGAGCCGAGAAAATCTTGCGGGCGGTGTCTTCTTCAGTTGTAAAGCTATCAAAGTCGTGAACATTGGCATGAAGATCCCAAATCCAGGTGGTTGTCTTTGGACCTTTCTTGAGCGTACGATCGAAGTGACCTGGTTGTCCCCACTTCTCAAACGAAGTAGGTACTACGTCTCTGTCAACCGTTACTCTTACCTTTGCTCCCGTCTTGTCAGGAGTTAGTGTCATTTAGTTTTCCTCTCAGTTTCCGGCAAGAAGAAGCGAGTGTGTATTTGACCTTTCTCATCTGTCTCTATAGGGCGGAATGAATAATGAATATAAGAGTGCTGCACTACAGATAGAAATGGAGATTGGTCGATGTGGAAATTATAGATTCTGGAATGGATCGGACTTGAACTTGCTTAACAATTATTAAAAGATAGCCAAATCCTCTCAAGCCATATATTACAAAGCTTTAACGGCAATTTTCGGTTTAACTCTCGTTAAAACTGCTTAGCAAAACTTAGCGATCACTCTAATTTTTACCCCAAAACAGCATCAGTCACAGCCCAACGACTCCCGCGTTGCTATCCCTGTCTTGGGATTCACGCCCTTAGCTTTTTCACACAGCCATTTCACCTGTGCTCGATCGAGAATGGCATCGGTAAAATCTGCACCATCAATATTGACGTAATCAAACGTACTGCGTAACAAAATCGTCTCAGCTAGAACTGCGTCACTCAGATCGGCTTTAGCAAAGTCGGTTTGATCGAGCATCCCGTTCGTAAAATCAGCGCCATGCAGGTTAGCATTGCGTAAAACCGAAGCACTGAAAATTGCCCCACGCAAATCGGCATTTGCAAAGTTCGCCCCTTCCATATTGGCATTGGCAAAACCCGATCC
>JARCMB010000035.1 GCA_030248825.1 Pseudanabaenaceae cyanobacterium MP8IB2.15
CCCATTGCCACTAATTTTAGATGTGGGGCTTGCCCAACCTGATTCCTATCAGCCTGAAGAAGAACACCACGAACATAAGCACGATCATGATCATCACGAGCATAAGCACGATCGCGAACATCACCACTCCGATCACCTTGCCAATGATGGTTTTGTTGCTGTTTCGTTCCAGAGCGATCGACCATTTTCAACCGATAAGTTTCAAGACTTTCTCGAAAACATGCCGACAGATGTATTTCGAGCCAAAGGGGTTCTCAGTTTTGACGGGCTTGATTTGCGCTATATCTTTCAACTAAGTGGCAAACGCTACGAACTGCAACACGATCATCGCGATAAACCTGCCACCAATCAATTGGTGTTTATTGGTAGAAATCTTGACGCTCAGATAATTCAGCAGCAACTTCAAGCATGTCAGGTTTAGTAAATTTCGATCGCGACCAAGCTAATAAGTGCCTCAATCAGGCTTATCTCTGGATTGAAGCACTTAAGTTTAATGATCGAGGTTTAGTTCCTGTAATCGTGCAGAATGAGTGCGATGCTAAAGTACTGCAACTAGCATGGATGGATAAAACATTGATTCGGCAGATGTTTGAGGGCGGTGAGATACTTGGATTAGCAGATGTGATGAAAGTGAAATCGATCTTCTATGATTGCGATCGCGATACACTTTTACTCAAAGTAGAACAACTTCTATCCTGATGAAGATGATGGAAGTGGTGGCAGAAATGTCAGGATCTTTAGGGATGTATGAAGAATTTAGTGATGCGATCGCTGCTCAGATTTTGCCGTTTCTGGGAAGTGTGAGCTAGAACCATATTTTTAGATATTATTGAAAACCTTTACCCGATCCATAACGCACGGTTTTGAATTGCAACATATCTGAGTTTGGACTGTAAAGTGCATAGGTCGCTTGATGAGGAATATGCCCAACATTACCTACCCCAATAATCACTCGTTCTGTGGTCTCAAAAGTCTGAGAAGGTGCAGTTTTATCTAAGCTCGTCACAGTTGAACAAACCGAACCATCTTTAATGTGATAGCGAAAAGTCTGTCCCGATCGACCACAAAATAAGCGATTTGCCCCTGCTCTTGAGACTCGATCGAATAGCTGTAATGGTGAGGTCTGCGGTGATAATTCTTCTGAGACACTAATGCTACTGCCATGCACCAACAGACAGTCAAGTTCCATAAAAGCGAAATGGAGATTGTAAATCCATTCCACTACTGATTTAGGAATGTTATCCCATAGTTCCTTAGCAGTAGCAATACCATACTTTTGGATCAGCTCAGTCGGCTCATCCGTCTCGCCAAAGCCATGTAAAATCAAGCATTGCTCTTCCCACCAGCCTTTACAAACCTGTGGAATTGGCTCGCCTAATTTTGGGTGACAAATTCGATCGATCACCTTCTCACTGTCTTTAGTCGCACTAATCAAATCTCCTAAAATATAGAGATCTGTAACTTGAGGTGTTTGACGTTTGATGTCTGTCAAAACCGCCTCATATGCTTCTAGATTTGCTTCAATCCCGCTTAAAATTGCCCAATTACTCATATTTACACGCCTCGCTCACACAAGTGGGAAGCATCATCAGCTCGTTCTGCGTATTCCATACCTTTCGCCAATCGCCATGCAAAGATTTTCGGTAATCCTTTTTCGATAATCGCAGCACAGGTTTTTTGATAGTCATATTCCACTTCACGCATCGTTACTTCTTCGGTGTCAGTGTCGTAGATAACGTAGGTGGCATTAGGTCTACCGTGCCGAGGTTCGCCCACAGAGCCTGCATTAACGATCCGCTTTAAGGGAGCAGTAAAAGTAGAATCCTGATTTTCTTTAGTGCCTGTGACTCTGATATTTAGCTGCCCAGCATCGAGCGATCGAACATAAGGCACATGGGTATGTCCACAAAAAAGCGTATCTGCACCTGTAGAAAGAACTCGTTCGAGCGCGATAAAGCCATCCAATTCAGGTAATAGATATTCATGTTGACTGTGTGGACTGCCATGCACAAAAGCTAAATTCTCATACATCATCGTCTTTGGTAATTCAGCCAGAAACTCGATCGTGTCGGGATAGATCTGCTCTTTTGTCCATTCATGCGCGAATCTACCGCGATGTTCTGCCAATACGGAAGGATAGCTGCACTCGCAGGAATTTAAGCCTTCGACGATATCTTCATCCCAGCATCCTTGCACAGTGGGAATATCTAAAGAGCGGATCATCTCAACTACGGCATGGGGTTCAGGCCCATAACCAACTAAATCCCCCAAGCAAAAAATCTTTTCGGCTTTAGCTCGATCGATATCTCGTAAAACTGCATCCAAGGCTTCATAGTTGCTGTGGATACATGACATGACAGCTATTTTCATTTTTTCTCTCTGTTTTGAATTAACTAAACTGAAATTAACTGAGACCGTTTAATTTGCTGCTGATAATTTTGGATAATTTCATCAGATAGACAGCAATCGGTAATGGATTTAATCATCTCACTGTTGTCTAAACCTGCACCCACCACTTCAATGCCGCTGAATCTCTGTGGTCTACCTTCTAGCCAACGCGGTAATCTCAACTCGATATAAACGCTCTCTTTACCTTTGGTGTAATCGATATAAAATGCCCTGCCATCAGCTAGATCGAAGATGCCTTTACAGCGATAGACTTCGCCATAGCCGCCCTCAGTCAGTTCATACCAAAATACATTCAAGCTACTTGGATCGAATACTTGTCCTGTGAGGGGCGATCGCCATACTTGCACTTGACTAGAAATTTGAGCAGTATCTAAATCCGATTCGACCACCCGATCTGCCCAAGATTGGAACTCAGCATAGTGACGACCGCGTGGGCATACGGCAACTTTGTGATAGCTCAAAGATTCTGGGATCGAATCTAATAGTGGCATTTTCGCTAGATCTAAATGAAATCCCAACTCGACATAGGCGATCGCCCCATTTGCTACTTTTGTAAATAGATCTAATTCCTGCCCGTCTGAGAGAATTTCTACATCTGGAAATTGAATTGCCACCAGATTGGCATCGATTGCAACCGTGCCGCTACTAGGCGCAAAATATACGATCTGCTGTGCAGATGTTTGAGTGGCAATCTGAATTTGCTGAAGAATCCATGAAGTTTTGCCAGCACCCGCTAAACCCGCGATCGCGATAATTTGTGACTCGTTTTTTAAGTTAGACATTCAGCCGATGTAGTAGAGTAAAAAGTGATAATGATTATCATTCTTAATATAGCTTACTATGTTAGTCAACCCTTTAGAAATAAATATCGCAATTATCGGGGCGGGCGTTCACGCTTTGACCCTATATCTCCACTTGCTGCAAAAGCGTAAAGATATCAAAGACAAAGTTTTAGCATTCGATCCTAGCGGTATTTGGATGAGGCAATGGAATCAACAGTTCGCGGCTCAAGAGATCTTGCATTTGCGATCGCCAGCCGTGCATCATCCTGTTCCGAATCCCTTTGCTTTGCGAAAATTTGCCGAAAATCGTCCTCAAGAATTATTTCTGCACTACGATTTACCAGGAACGAATCTATTCGACGATTTCTGTCAAGATTCAATTAGTGCTAACCAAATTAGCGATCGAGTGATTAAAGCAAAAGTGATTGATTTAGATCCGATCGATTCTCATTGTTTTCAACTCAGCTTAGATGATGGGCAACTAGTTAAGGCAAAACGAGTGGTGTTAGCGACTAATAGTACCGTTAGGCAATTACCTGACTGGGTAAGTCGGATCGAGACTGTCTATCCAATCGATCGACTTTTGCATTCCAATCAAGTTGATTTACGTGAGATACAGCTAGCAGGTGAGACGATCTTGATTGTGGGTGGGGGTTTGACTAGTGGACATTTGGCGATGGGGTCGATCGAGCGTGGGGCAAAAGTGATCCTAATGTCTCGTCGTGAGTTAAAAGCCAAGTATTTTGATGCTGAACCTGGATGGTTGGGACCAAAATATCTCAAAGGTTTTGAGGCTGAACCTAGTTGGGAAAATCGTCGTCAAATGGTAATCTCGGCGCGTGATGGTGGGTCTATGACTCCGAGTATGCTAATGCAA
>JARCMB010000280.1 GCA_030248825.1 Pseudanabaenaceae cyanobacterium MP8IB2.15
AGTCCATCATTAATCGTGCAGCAAATACAGCCATTGCTCAGTTCCACCATGCCATCTTCAATGTCTATGAGTAATTGACTGTCGATGTTGATATCGCCAAACTCATTTACGAGAACAGCAACTTTCAAGTCTTGTTTATTCTTGAGAATTTGATTGAGCAATGTGGTTTTACCACTACCAAGAAAGCCCGTAATAATCGTGACAGGCATTCCCCGTTTGGGTAAATCGGGGTGGATTATGAGATTGTTCATAACGATGATTCTGTGTTTGGGAAGGGTTTGTTCGGTCAAGACTAAGGTTTGCAATGTGAAGAGGCAGTGATTTTCAGCCGAAAGACTAAGATCCCCGACTTTTGGGTGTTTGATTCAGATTGTCTTCGGGGTTAAACATAAACTCGATCGAGACTCAATCCGATCCGCGATCGCCTAAACTGAATGAATAAATGCTAAGGATGACTAGTTCTGGTGATTAAGAAATTTTTGCGGCGCGAACTGTTGCCATTGCTGTCGGATTTGAAGCTAGCGATTGCATTGCTGTTGATGATTGCTCTGTTCAGTATTTCTGGCACGGTGATCGAGCAGGGTGAAACCCCAGATTTTTATCGACAGAACTATCCCGAACATCCTGCGCTGTTTGGCTTTCTCAGCTATAAAGTGATCCAAGCAACTGAGTTAAATCATGTCTATAGTGCTTGGTGGTTTCTGGCATTGCTGATCCTGTTTGGCGCAAGCCTTACTACCTGTACATTCAGGCGACAACTACCGATGCTGAAGGTGGCAAAGCGATGGTTTTATTACACTAAGCCCGAAAGCTTTCGTAAATTGGCTTTGAGTACAGAATTGTCAGGTCGATCGATCGATGCTTTATGCCAACAACTCGATCGACGCAGCTATAAAGTATTTCAGTCTGAAGGCAAGCTCTATGCGCGTAAAGGCTTGATGGGGCGAATTGGGCCGATTGTAGTTCATGCCAGTATGTTGCTCGTTTTAATTGGCGCAATCTGGGGATCGCTCACAGGTTTTATGGCACAAGAGATGGTTCCGAGTGGCGAAACTTTTCAGGTCAAAAATATTACCGAGTCAGGCATCTGGTCAAAGCCGCAGATCCCCACAGATTGGTCAGTGCGAGTTAATCGTTTCTGGATTGACTATACTCCTGGCGGTAATATCGATCAGTTCTATTCCGATTTATCAGTTTTAGACAAATCGGGTGGAGAGGTCGATCGACAGACGATTTTTGTCAACAAGCCACTCCGCTATAAGGGTGTGACTTTCTATCAAGCAAATTGGGATATTGCCGCAGTAAAATTCACGCTGAATAAGAGTCCTGTTTTGCAACTCCCCCTGACTCGCCTTCAACCCAAAGGTGAAGGAGGGCTGGGTCGTCAGGTCTGGGGAACTTGGATTCCCACTAAGACCGATCTGAGTGCGGGTGTAACGCTGATTACGCCTGACCTTCAAGGGACATTCCTCCTTTACGGCGAGGATGGCAAGCTTCTCACTACGGTTCGATCGAATGGCAGTACAGAAGTTAATGGCGTGACACTGACGATCGAAGAAGTCGTAGGTAGTACGGGACTTCAAATCAAAGCCGATCCAGGGATTCCGATGGTTTACACAGGGTTTGGATTGCTGATGTTGGGCGTAATTATGAGCTATGTCAGTCATTCCCAAGTTTGGGCATTGCAGGTGGGAGAAACTCTCTACATCGGCGGTAAAACCAATCGGGCTAAGGTCAATTTTGAATCTGAACTCGTGCAAGTGCTGGAAAATCTCCCCAAAGAATCTCCTGTGACGGCTTAACCGATTAGTCTGCTAAAATCGAATCACCTCGACACCTTGCCTAACTAGGGATTTGGTCAAAGCTATGGTTAATCTCTCTTACCCAAAAGAACGCATACTCCCCACCGCCGAGGAGTTACCTTGCTCAGATGAAACACCAGTGGATAATCAGCTCCAAAACGACATTCCCAATTTGCTGCTCAGTTTACTCTCATTTATTTGGGCAGACCGTGACGACTGGTATTTTGGGGTCGATATGGGAGTTTACTATAACCCTGATGAGTCTGCGATCGTACCCGATGGATTTCTGGCGATTGGCGTAAAAAGAGATACTGGTGAAAGAGGCAGACTGAGCTATGTGCTGTGGGAAGAAAACACTCTACCAATTTTAGCTTTGGAAGTCATATCAGAGCGATATAACAAAGAGTATGAAGATAAGCTCGAAGCCTATCAAGCAATCGGGATGATGTACTACGCGATCTACAATCCTTTCTCTGGTAGAAGAGGCAGACATAGAGACAGAAACAGATTAGAAGTCTATAAGCTAATTGCAGGGAAATATGAACTTCTTAGTAGCGAAAATAATTGGATTTGGTTACCAGAGATTGGTTTGAGCTTGGGGTATGAATCTGGAGAGCATAATGGCTGGTTGCGTGAATGGCTCTATTGGTTCGATCGATCTGGCGTGAGATATCCTACGGCTGAGGAACGAGCTAAAGCTGCTGAGTCGATCGCTAATCGGGAAACTCAACGGGCTAATCAAGAACGTCAAGAAAAAGAAAGATTGGCAACATATCTTAGATCGATCGGGATTAATCCCGATCGGGTCTAAATCTACCGTTTGTAATTACCCTTCGATCGACGATTAGTCACGCCCTAATCCTGCCCAGAACTAGTAAAATATGCTAGAGTCCACTTTCTGTCAGCCTTCATCGAGCCTAATTATGTCTAGCTTCCCTGCCCTTACTGGTACTGAGATTCGCGATCGATTCCTGAGCTTTTACGCCGATCGATCTCACAAAATATTGCCCAGTGCTTCACTCGTACCTGAAGACCCCACCGTGCTGCTGACGATCGCAGGGATGTTACCATTTAAGCCAGTTTTTATGGGACAGAGAGAGGCCGAAGTTCCCCGCGCTACGACATCTCAAAAGTGTATTCGTACCAATGACATCGAGAATGTTGGACGCACGGCACGGCATCATACTTTTTTTGAGATGTTGGGCAATTTTAGCTTTGGCGATTACTTTAAAAAAGAAGCGATCGAATGGGGTTGGGAGCTAGTCACAAAAGTATTTCAGTTGCCACCCGAACATCTCGTCGTTAGTGTTTTTCAGGATGATGAAGAAGCGTTTGAGATTTGGCGCGATCGAATTGGAATTCCCGCTCACCGTATCCAACGCATGGGCGATGATAACTTCTGGGCATCGGGTGCAACGGGGCCATGTGGACCTTGTTCGGAAATTTATTATGACTTTAAACCAGAGTTAGGTGATGCCAAGCTTGATTTAGAAGATGATTCGCGGTTTTTGGAAATCTATAACCTCGTATTCATGGAATTGAATCGCGATCCTAGTGGCAATCTCACTCC
>JARCMB010000281.1 GCA_030248825.1 Pseudanabaenaceae cyanobacterium MP8IB2.15
CCGACAAATTCGGTCGGGCCGACGGCAGCGATTTTGTCTAAGATTACATTCGGTTCGGCATAGCGAGTCTGAATCCCGTCGAGGTTAATTACCCCTAATGCGCCTAGATTTGATAATTCGATCGCCATCCCCACATCAACCACACTGTCCATGGCACTGGCAATAATCGGAATTTCGCGCTTGATGTTGCCAATTTCCCAGTTAGTGTCAGCCAAACTCGGGTCAAGCGTATTTCGTCCTGGCACTAAAGCGATCTCGTCAATGCCGTAAGCTCTGCGTGCTGATTTGCCGCGCCCAATTTGAATGTCCACAAGTCCTGCTCCCATGCTTTTAGTCAGCTTACCAAAGCTACAGAAACCGTCAAAATGTATCGAAGTTTACAGCAGCTTGGAAATATAAATACGGTTATTTTAGCTAAAGTCTTACCCATAATGGTGAATTAGCTAAAAAATTTGGCGATCGAGCTTTTATGAATATTTTCGCAGAGCCTCTGCTTCGATCGAGGTTATGTGTTAGCTGCTGGTCAAATTTCGATCGCTACATCTGCCCCAGACCTTCGCCAAGATCCCCGCCTCCGCCAAGCCTATTTTGGATAAAGTTCGATCGTAAAATTGACGCGCTCTCATTTTGAGAGTATAATACTTAGAAGAAATAAATTCAGTAGGAATCAAAAACATGAAAATTAAACCAAAACTTATATGCACGTCATATCGAAAAAGAAATTGCGTGAATTTAGCGCAAAGTATAGTGACTCGGAACCCGCTCTAAGTGCTTGGAATCAAGTTGCTAGGAAAGCAAAATGGCAACATATCAACGATGTAAAAAGCCTCTATCCCTCTACAGATGCCGTTGGTAATTTCACAGTATTTAATATTCGAGGGAATAAATATCGATTAATTGTAAGTATCGATTACGAAGCTCAAGTGATTTACATTAAATACATCCTAACCCACGCTGAGTATGGCTCAGGGACTTGGAAAAATGACCCTTACTTTAAATAAAGAAGCTTATGGAAGTCTGCTAGCAGATATTCAACCACAACTCATTACGACTGAAGCAGAAAATGAGCGAGCGTTGGATATTGTAGAGACTCTAATGACGGTTAAAAATCGCACCTTGGAGCAAAATCAAGTGCTGCAACTTTTGGTTGCCCTGATCGAAAAATTTGAACATGAACATTACCAATTGGGAATTTCAACGCCTCACTCGATTTTGCATCATCTAATGGAAGCAAGAGAACTACGACAAGCTGACCTTGTAGGTGTAATTGGTTCGCGAGGCGTAGTTTCTGAAGTTGTGAATGGCAAAAGGCAAATTAGCAAAAGCCAAGCCAAGGCTCTTGGTGATTTCTTTGATATCGATCCGAGTTTGTTTATTGATTTCTCAGTGCATTAACTTTGGATAAAAATGGAATCGCGTCAAGGACTGCAAGGTAAGTTTTGAGCGTTCTGGTGTGCCAGTATTGGAAAGTGTGGATGGGGGCATCATCGCGTACAAAGCAAGAGTCTGGCAAACAGGTTTATACTTCGGAAATTGCGGCTTTGTCGATTACTTTTCAAGTTGTTTAGTTTTTGGGTTACGATCTGCAAAAGCAACATTCTCAGAAAATAGATGCCTATATTAGAGAAACTGATAAATCCAACATCATACTCGCCTCAAGCAGAAGATACGAGTATAGCGATGGATGTATTTGAGTTTCAGCAATTACGCCAACGGTCTAATCTCGATCGCTTGCGGATGTCATCTGTATTGACTCAAAGAGCAAGACAAATTTCTTTGCGAGGATTGAAGTTAAGATTTAGCTCTTTATCTAGAGATGAATTCACTCAAAAGGTCGTTCGAGCTTGGCTGCAAGAGGATTGTCCTGAAAATTTTATACCATCAAGTTCTGAAAGTATGTGGATACAAGATCCGTTAGAAGTTGCTGTGCAGTTACACAATTTGTTGATGTCGCTGCAAATTGATTATTACATTACAGGTGGGGCTTCGGCGGTGATGTATGGGGAACCGCGCACTACTAGAGATATCGATCTGGTTTTGTCGATCGCTTTGTCACAAATTGATGCTTTGGCGATCGAGTTAGAGAAATCGGGGTTTTATATTGCAGGCTTGGATGAGGTGAGATCGGGACAGTCAAAGATTTTGCAGGTAATTCAGATGGAGTCGATCGCTCGTGCGGATTTGATGATTGCAGGGGATAGACCGTTCGATCTGATTCAGTTTGAGAGAAAGCAGTCGATCGATGTAGGCGAAGGGCAGGTATTGTATTATGCCTCGCCTGAGGATGTAATTTTAAATAAGCTGAAGTGGAGAGTGCAAAGTGGCTCTGAAAAGCAATGGCGGGATGTGTTGGGCATATTAAAGATTCAGAGAGATTTGTTGGATGTTGGATATTTGCAGGAATGGGCTAGCGATCTGGGAGTTCTTGAGGATCTGAATATGGCAATGGAGCAGGTGAAAATCTGAAATCAATGCTCGATCCGCTAGTCATTTCAAGATCGCAAAGCTAGATGTTAGGATTGTTTCTAGAAACTTACCAAGAAATTGGGTCTAAAGCCCCGCCGTTCTTGGGCGGCTTTAATTGATTGTATATATTTTATGATGGATGTGGTGTCATAAGACTATGTTAGTACTAGAGTTTAAAACCTACGGCAAAGCTGCTCAGTTCAGCGCAATCGATCGAGCAATCCGAACAACTCAGTTCATTCGGAATAAA
>JARCMB010000282.1 GCA_030248825.1 Pseudanabaenaceae cyanobacterium MP8IB2.15
GCTGTATCCCCTCAGATCTCGTCATAGAGGATTTAGCTGTCAGTGATTAAGCTAGTTTTTGGTGAATAGACTGGCAAATTGAAATGAAAACAACTTCCTGCTTTACCTGGAGCATCTACCCAAATTTGACCATAGTGAGCCCGAATGATGCGCTGACAGACCGATAGACCAATACCGTAGCCACTCTGATGACCGTTTTGTTCGATTTGGAATCGATCTTCAAAGATTCGATCGCGCAGTTCTTCTGGTACACCTGGCCCATTGTCGGTAACTGTGACTTCCACCTTCAAAGCAGTGCGATGCAAGACATCAACCACGATCTTGCCAGCTACAGGCGTGTATTTAATCGCATTGCCAATAATGTTGGTTAATACTTGGCGCACTCTTTCTTCGTCGGCATAAACCAGTGGTAAGTCTTTGGGAATATCGGCAATCAGGGCTTGCTGCTTAGCTTCCAAACGGCTGACTAGGGAAAAGTCGCTAATCACATCTTGGCAAAGCTCTCCTAGTTGAATTTTTTGGGGACGAATCTCAAATTCTCCACTCGTCCCGCGTGCGGCTTCGAGAATATCCACAATCATCGTGTCAATCATCTTGGTCTGATTGCGGGCGTGTCTGAGTAATTGTGCGGTCATTTGTGATGTGAGTTTCTCGCTTCCCACTTCTACGGTTTCTAAAGCGAGCGAGATCGCGGTGAGGGGATTACGTAGATCGTGAGCCAGCATTGCAATCACGCGATCTTTAAACCGCAATTGCTCTTGAATATCTTTATGTTCTTGCTTAATCCGAAAGATTTCATCACCCAACTTAATTAGCTCGGTAGCATAGGCAATATTGTTGTCAAGGTCAGGTACTTTCGGCGATCCGACTTCTTGTTGTGATTGCCAGAGTGTCCAACACGCTTTTAACTTCGAGATTAAGTTTTTGCCTGCAATCGTTTGGCGTGGTAGTGGCGCAATTTTGACTAAGGCGGGGGTCATTACCACTTTAAAATGCTCTGCCAGATAGGGCTGGTCGGACACGTTGATCACTTGCAGGGCTGATGTATAGCCATGATTACGCTGTAAAAACTGCTGGATTTCTTTGACTAGATCGGGCGCACTGGGTCGATCGTCAATAAACAATAAAAGTTGCAGACTTGATTCTGGTAGGCTTGATTCTGATGGGTTTGATTCAGGCAAAGGCACTAACACTGCAAACTACTCTACTAAACTTAAGAATTTTTTAATAATTCTTATCTTACATCTATATTAAGAATCTTACGCGGCTAATCTTTTTAGGCTTTACTTCATGTCTTTCCCCGATCAACGTTGGCACATTCACAGTCCAAATCCAGAATTAGCTGAGTCGATCGCTAAGGTCACTGGGTTGTCGCCTTTGCTGGCTCAGGTGCTGATCAATCGTGGTATGGATACACCTGAGCGCGCTCGCGTCTTCCTCGATCCTGACAGCGAAATTTTGCCCGATCCAAAAACCGAGTTTCCCGATCTGACAAAAAGTCTGGATTTACTGCAAACGTCGATCGAAAACCAGTCAAAAATTGCGATCTGCGGTGACTATGACGTTGATGGCATGACCAGTACAGCGTTGTTGATTCGGACTTTAAGGTTACTTGGTGCTGAAGTTGATTATGTGATCCCTAGTCGGATGACCGATGGCTACGGCATCAATGTCAAAATCGTCGAGCGTTTGCACCAAGAAGGGGTGCAGTTGATCATTACTGTGGACAATGGCATTTCAGCATTTGAGCCGATCGAACGGGCAAAGCAATTAGGCTTAACTGTGATCGTCACCGATCACCACGAAGTGCCACCCGATCCTGACAAACTGCCGCCTGCCGATGCGATTCTCAATCCTAAGTACAGAGTCAATCCTAGTTCGCCCTATGCGTCGATCGCGGGTGTGGGCGTGGCATACATCTTGGCCTTGGAACTCAGCGATCGATTTGGTAAACGAGCGGAATTAGAGCATCCTTTACTCGAACTTTTTACACTTGGGACGATCGCTGACTTAGCCCAACTCACGGGGATCAATCGCTATCTGGTCAAAAAAGGATTGCGACTGTTGGGCAGGTCAAAGTTAGTGGGCGTACAAGCCTTAATTCACGTTTCTGGGATTGGTAACGATCGCCAGAATGGATTAAAGCCTGAAGCGATTGGGTTTAGCTTGGGGCCTCGGATCAACGCGATCGGGCGGATTGGTAATCCTCAAACTGTGATCGAACTTTTGACCACGAATGATATCTCGATCGCCAATGAACACGCGCTTGAATGTGAACAAACTAATCGATCGCGTCAAAAACTCTGCGAACAAATCGAACAGGAGTCGATCGCCTATGTCCAAGCAGGAATTTTAACGGGCGAAATTAATTTACAACGCGATCGAGTACTGATGCCAATTAAACACGGTTGGCATCATGGCGTGATCGGGATTGTCGCTTCACGGCTAGTCGAGCGGTTCGGTGCGCCTGTGTTTATGTGTACTTATGAAGAGGGTGAATCGGAGTCGAGTATCCGATCTTCAGCGCGGGGTATTCCTGAGTTTCATATATTTGAGGCCTTGGAGTTTGCCAAAGACTTGCTGACTAAGCATGGTGGACATCCTGCGGCGGGAGGAATGACGATGCCTTCGGCAAATCTGGCGGCGGTGAGAGCGCGGCTCTGTGAATTTGCCCGTCAGCATCTAGAGGCTGAGCAGATTAAACCCTTGGTCAAAGTTGATGTCCTAGCAGATCTCAGCGATATTTCTCTCACTTTATTTGAGCAAATTAATACGCTCCATCCCTGCGGCATGGGTAATCCCGATCCTGTGTTTTATAGTCGCAATGTGCGTGTGATCTCCCAAAAAACGTTTGGCAAAAAGCGCGATCATCTCTCTGTGGTACTCGATCGAAATGATGGGCGCAAAATTAATGCGATTGCGTGGCGATGGGGAAATTACCAACTTCCAGAACGAGTCGATCTCGCCTACAAAATCAATGTTAAGAACCTTCAAGACAATCCTTTGATCGAATTGGAATTAGTCGGAGCGAGAGAGGTCAGAAGTGAGGAGCCAAAATTCAATCAGCAGAAGCTAGTTCTAGAGTGCAAACCTGCTCCAGATTTCAAATGCTCATCACAGTGGCATCCGCTCGGTGAATTTGGCGGTGAAAGTGCGGCATCAATCTTAGTATATGGCTTCGATCGACCCATGCATAAGTTTAATGGCGATGTCGATTATGACCGCCCTCAAAAAAACTATAAGTCCCTGATCCTGTGGAGTCTGCCACCGTCTGTAACGCATTTGCGTTGGTTGATCGCGTTGGCAAAACCGCAACAGATCTATGTCGGTACTCAAGTTCCCGTAATTCCCACCGTCAGCGAACTCCAACAGAAATTACAATTAGAATTAAACCAGAATCAGCGTTTGAATCTCCTCAGTTTGGGACAGCAGTTTTGGGTAGCTCCTTGTACGATTGTGGCGGCTTTAAGAACTCTAGGCTATCCCTGTGAAACTTTCGCGGCGACTGGCTCTTTAGATGTGGAACTCGATCGATTAGCGCGTTGGTATTCCTATCCTATCGAAAAATTAGAGCTTCTGTTCAGGTGATTCATCGTCATCCGTCTGTGGGAACAACCGACCGAGATATTTCAACAATACTCAGGATTATTACCGCTAGCTGTTTTAACCAAGACCAACGATCCAGCAGAAGTTTTGACTGAAGTAGCAAAGCTAATTGACAACATTGAAGACAAAAAAGTAAAGAGTAATGTAGCGGCTGCCACCGCAATTATTTCTGGGTTAGCATTAAACAAGGAAGTCATTCAAAGATTATTAAGGAGTGAGATCATGAAAGAATCAGTAATTTATCAAGAGATCCTGCTTGAAGGCAAGGCTGAAGGCAAGGCTGAAGGCAAGGCTGAAGAAAAAACTCAAATCGCTCTTAATATGCTTCATTCAGGTATTTCGATCGATCTGATCGCTCAAATTACTGGACTATCTCTAGATCGAATCCAGAAGCTACAAAATTTAAATTAATGGCAATCCAACGGGTGATTACGGCAACTTGAAAAGTCTACTTTTAAGCGTGATTAATTCGATCGATCGACTCAGTGCATAGGATTAAGCCTTATGATGAGTCTATGCATCAATATTTTGCCACGATCGCTAGAGGATTAGAAACACTTGCCGCCCAAGAGCTAGAGCAACTGGGGGCGGATAACGTTGAGCCAGAATTTTGTGGTGTTGCCTTCGAGGGCGATCGAAACCTACTCTATCGCGTTAATCTCTGGGCGCGGCTACCATTTCGGATTTTAGTCAATCTGCATGAGTTCCCTTGCCAAGATGCCGAGGATCTCTATCGCGGTATCCAGAAAATCGATTGGTCAGAATATCTCACACCCGAAATGACTTTGGCAGTAACTGCTACGGGCAAAAGCGATCGACTTAACCATACCCACTTCACCGCCCTTCAGGTAAAAAATTCGATCGTGGATCAGCAAAGAGAAAAATTTGGCGATCGATCGAATGTCGAAATCCAATCAGCCGATCTCCAGATTGGTGTGCATATCGATCGGGATGTTTGTATCGTCAGTCTCAACAGTTCGGGCAATAGCTTACACAGACGCGGTTATCGTCCTGCGGTCGGATCTGCACCCTTAAAAGAATCTCTAGCGGCGGCTCTAATCCAACTTTCGGGTTGGCAACCAGAGCAGGTGTTCTACGATCCGATGTGTGGTTCTGGGACTTTACCACTCGAAGCCAGTTTGAAAGCTCTCAATATCGCCCCAGGATTATTTCGAGATCGATTTGGGTTTGAGACTTGGCTCGATTTTGACTCCACTCTATTAGACCAATTGCTCGAATCAGCGCATCAAAGTCAAAGAGATAGCCTTCCTGCGCCAATTTGGGGTAGCGATCGAGATGAACAGGTAATCGAACAAGCGATCGGTAATGCCAAAAACTGTGGCGTACTCGAACATGTCTATTTTTCTCAAATCGAACTCGCTGATATCGTCGCTCCCGCCGCTAGTGGAGTTTTATTTTGCAATCCACCCTATGGTGAGAGATTGGGAAGAGATAGCGATTTGGGCGCATTTTACAAACAGTTAGGTGAAGTGCTCAAACTCAGATTCAAAGGCTGGACAGCTTTTGTCTTAAGTGGGAA
>JARCMB010000283.1 GCA_030248825.1 Pseudanabaenaceae cyanobacterium MP8IB2.15
GAGCCTCGTTGGATAATCCAAAAAGTTGCACGAGTCGATCGAGAACTTCTGGCGATCTCAATTCGGCGGCAACTGGATCGGTTTGATACTGGCTGAGCGTAAGAGAAGGTAAAGTGCCATGCCAATTATTGCCCCCAATCTGGCTATAGCGAGTCGCCAGAAGAGTTGCCCGCACAAATGCTTCGCGTATTTCTAGAGGGATTTGGTCAATTGGGAGTCGATCGCGATAAATAGGATGAGCAAACTCTTTCAACATCTCACGAATTTGACGCAGTCGTGATTGCCGCTTTGAGCGGATTTCTGGCTCTGATTTCAGATCGGCACTCATCAGATCGCGGGATATTACCAGAGCTTCGGCGAGTAACTGGCGACTTGATGAGTCAGGTAGAGGAGCAGCAAACATAGAGCAGAATATCGCAAGAATATGGGAAGAACTAGTTAATCCGAACGAGGCGAATTTCGGTACGTTGGTTGCGCGGATCGCTAGGTACAATGCCTGAAATTAGTTGGCTAAAACCTTTTCCTTCTGCCAGTATATTGTGGGATACGCCGCGATTACGCAGATAATTGACGACAACTTGGGCGCGTTCCTGACTGAGGACTTGATTGATTTGGGCATCACCAGTTTGAGATGTATGACCGATCACTCTGACCGCTACGGTTTGAGTGCTAAATTCACCTATTTCTTTCGCTAATTGGTTGAGTGATTGTTGGCTTGCTGTTGCTAGTTGAGCAGAGCCAGAACCAAATTTCACCTCTCCTCTCACCTCCAAATTACCAATACTCTGAGCCGCCCGAATCTGATTAGGCTTAAGCTGAGATGTCGATGAGATCGCTTTTTTGGTTCCTGTCAAACGTTCGGCTAAGTCAGGATCGTTGGTGCGCACCAAATCGATCAGAACCTGAGTATTCTCAGCCGCTTTATTAATGAATTGCGCCATAAAAAGCTGGTTGGGATTTGGGGGGATTTGGTCTAATTGACCCGCCAGAGATAGAACTGCGGCAGTTGCTCCAATCCTCTTAGTCAGGGTGTCATCCGTCATCCACCGCTTCGATTCGATCGCTGTAAAAAACTCGATCCCCTGCAACACCGATGCCGCATCATTGGGTGATAAATTCCCATCCTGAGCAATTTGCTTTTGTAGTTGAGTGGTATCTCTAACGTTAGTATCAATCCGACGATAATAAGTTTCGAGCAACTTAGTTAGGACTTCAGGTTGTGATTGGATTAAGCGATCTGAAGCAACCAACACATCGACAATCGTGGTCGGAGCGTCTTTACTAGACAGGACTACGGTATAGCCTTTCTGACGCGCTTGGGTGACAAATGGCTCCCAAATCACCGCGATCGCCACATTTTGATTTGGATCTTGGAGCAATTTCCAAGCCTCAGAAGCATCCGCAACTTTGGCGATTTCAAAGTCAGATAGATTAAACGCTTCAAATTTTGTATCCAACACAAAAGCTAAATACTCGCTTGGCGTATCACCCGCAAAAGTGATTTTGAGTTGCTTGCCTTTCGATCGATTTTGCTGCACCAGTTGGTTTAAGTCGATCAGAGATTTTAGTTTGGGATACTTTTTGGTATTGAGAACAACAGCATCGGCTCCAATTGTTCGATCGATCAAACCGATAATTTTGCCATTGGGCTTTTGCTTAATCAACTGATCGAGTGTCGTCACAATTAAGTCTGCTTGTCCTTCACTTAGAGATTTGGCTCGTTTCGCCTGATCGAACTCATCGGCATAGCTCAACTTCACGCCTGCGCCTTTGAGAGCTTCTTGGAATGTGCTATTGCGAAAGGTACTATAACCACTGAATGTATCGCCGAGTAATTTGATCTCACCTGCGTTGCCCGACGACGCACTCGGAATTACACTTGGGGCGATTTTACCAAGCACCAAGAAACCACCAATACTCACCGCCGCCGTCGCCACAAAGGTTAAAGCTAAGGTTAGATTGGCGCGTTTGTTCATGGTTAATGGTTCAGATGGATGCAGCTAAATTAGAGTGAAGTCAAAAAAATTCTGTAATCCTTTCACAAATTGGCTTTTAGTGTAAGCCCTCAATGGGATTTGAACCCATGGCTTTCTCCTTCGCAAAAGGAAGGTTATCTAAGCCAATACTTCGGACAGTTTTTATTGCTTGTGTATATTGTCCCATATAGAGTGCTATTTCTGGTTACTATTTAAAGTTAGGTTAGCGATTTCCCTAACAGCCACTTAAATAAGTACTAGCTAGAGCTATTACCCTGTAAGGCTTGTATCCTCGTTATTTTTTTTGTTCAAACCATTGTTCATAGAGTTTCATCTAATTTCTTAGCTTTACGTTGCGCTTTCAATAACTTGACCTTCCCTGGATCGGCATTTTTACTCCAAACAATTCGATGCCCTAGGATTTCTGCACAATGTGCTTGAAGGGTTTGTTGCCAGCTTTGAAAATGGTTGATTTCCTTCATGTTATCCAACAGTCCCCAGTTTTCTTCTTGCTTGGTTAATTTGGCAAACTTTTCATAGTTCGGATAGTCTTGTCTCACATAGGCATCCTTGCGGTGCAATATCGGTGGATTATCTGAGTTGTGATAGTCGCGATGGCGAACATGTAAATCTCGCAGGTCGATCTGCATAGAGGCTTGCATTTTTGGATGCGGATCGTTGTCAAAATCAGGATAAAACAGATAGGTGATTTTGGGGTTGTGCAGGTGAAATTCGATCAGTGTGGCTCCATCCATTCTGCCAATAGTGCGACTGGCACAGCCTTCGTATAACCTCAGCATGGTGTCGAGATCATCTAATGCTGAGACATGGACATAAAGCGCATGGCGATCCAGTCGTCCAATCTTGCTGTTTTGGCAACAGGTAGCAATGAATCCTGGTCTACCTAAGTTAAATAGCATTAGGTCAGAGGTTGTACTGGCGGCTTGGTAAGAACCAAATAGAGATTTGATATCTGTCTGATACTCTTGAGAAAGTTGGCTGAGCTTGAGCCGTTTATAGGGATTCTCAAAGTTACTGAGAGCTAAAAATACCAGAATATCTTGACGGCGTTTGTCAGCGATCGAATCCCACTCGTTTTGGTCAGTGGCTTGAATGACAACATGAAATGCCCGTTTCACTGTACCAAACTCGGCTAAAAGTGCATCAAATCGTGAGAATTCCGCACTAACGGGCAAGCGTCCCCGCTCGGTAAAGAAAGCCATGAGTGGCATCAGAAGCTCTCTATAATCTTCAAAACGTTTCGTGGCAATCCGAACTCTTGGTGTGGTTGCCCTAGAACGGAAACGAGAGGCTCGGAAGCTCTGGGCTTGGTCTTCGGAACGAAACACGAAATAGACTCCCAGAGCCACAGGTACAGAGTCTACGCCTAATACCTGATCGATATAAAGTTTGAGTTCCTCTTGCTCAAAGTACTTCTGGAAAGTATTACGACTGCTGATCACGCCGTCGCTGTAAGCAATCTGACCTTGACCGACATCGCTAATCAGGACTTGTGCTGAAACGATCAGAACTTGTTGAGATAGTTCCCATGCTTTAACCAGAGCCTCTCGTCGTTCGGCATGGGCTTCAATGACATTGATGATATAGCCAAGATTTACAATGTCAGCAGGGATTCGATCGATTTCAGGTCGATAATATGGGTCCCAACCATTGCTAGTAAAACCTCGATCGCGAATTCTCTTGATATCTTCGCCATGTCCGCAGCCATAGTCAAAAAAGGTGGTTGATTCTGTAAATAACTCTGCTTCTAGGGCAAGTCGTACAGGTCTGGAAAGATCGGGACGATGAATCGCCGCTTTGTGTCGATCGATTTTGGGTTCAAATTTAAGTTGCTGGTTGTGGATAACTCTATGTCCTTCAACTTTTACATTGAATTCTTGTAGGCGTTGCTCCCATCCATTTCGAGTTCCGATGGTACGGGTTTCTCTAAGTAGTCCGATCGCTTCTTCCTGTCGGGTCAGTTCGGCAAATTCTTTGTACAGTGGGTAATCTGAAGTGACAAAGGTTTCTTTCCGATGCAGAACTGGCGGATTATTGGAAATACTGTAGTCACGTCGTTGAATTTCTCGGATTTCTATGTCTACTTGAATACTAGTATGAAGGGCTGGATGGGGATTGGTGTCGAAATCTGGATAGTAGAGATAGGAGATTTTTCGATCGTAGCTAAATTTGATCAGCGTGAATATGTAGTCTTTTGGCAGTAATGCTCTGGCTTGGCAATCAAGTCCTGCAAGCCAATATCCATAGAGGTTATAGCGGAGATATGGACATACAAAGCATTGGGTAATTTTTTCCCGATCGAACTTCTCTGGCAAAGAGACACAATTGTCTTAGATTCTTGTCTAGATCCACCTAATGGAACTTCACCCATAGCTCTTGAAATGATTTGAGCGGTCGCGCTTTTTGTACTTCAACAACTACAATGACATAGTTAGCAATAACTAGCCAATATGATCGTCCAGCTTAGCCCAAATACACAACACTTAGTAGGTATCACCCCTGTTTTTGCAAGGCATGAGACGTTTCACCCCCGATTTGGTTGGCTCAAGAAAGGATTCGATGCAATTTGCCAGAATCCTGCTAGTTTCTTGGCTGAGGACGCACACATCAAACTTGGTGTGGGTAAAAATATGGCAAAGTCAATTCGATACTGGTGTGGGGCATTCAAGTTAGTTAACGATCTCTATGCGACCGATTTTGGTAAACAGTTGCTTGGCGAAAATGGATTCGATCCTTACATGGAAGATCCAGCTTCACTGTGGTTGCTGCACTGGAATTTGCTAAAAAATCTGTCCGAACAGCCCTGTATGGCAACGGCTTGGTATTACACATTTTTCTTGTTTAGGCAAAATGAGTTTACGCAAGAAAGCTTACTGAATGGACTGAAAGACTATTGCGATCGACATTTTAGTGGTCGTATCGCTGAGTCATCGCTCAAAAAAGATGTAACTTGCCTTTTGCGGATGTACGTAAAGCAGGGAGCAGGAATGAGCCTAAACGAAGACAATCTCGATTGCCCCTTTGCTGAATTGGGATTAATTGTAGGAGACTCACGACATTTAGGCTTTCGGATCGGGCAAAAGCCTAACTTGCTGCCTGAAATTATCGTCGCAGTTTGTTTAGACTATGCAAGCAGGGGAGGACAGCAAACAATTTCTATATCCCGTCTTTTGTACGATGTGGGCAGCCCAGGCATGGCTTTTAAGTTGACCGAGAGCGCTTTGTGCGACGCGATCGAGCAGGTGGCAAAGGTAGAAAAAGCCATCTCTTTTACAGATAGTTCAGGATTATTGCAAATGTCATTTACTAAAGACCCTACAAAACTGAGCCAAATGCTCTTGAATAGGTACTATAGAAATAGCAATGCCTAAAAAAATTCGAGAATTAAAACAACTATTAAGACAACAAGGGTTTACAGAACTCACAGGTAAAGGTAGTCACACTAACTGGATACACCCTTTGTATATTGGCAAGCTTACCGTTTCTGGCAAAGATGGTTTAGACGCAAAACGCTATTTGGAGAAAGCTGTTCAGGATGCTCTAGAGGAAGTAAGGAGGAAGCAAAAAGGTGAATAAACTCAAATATCAGATAATCATTCAGTGGTCAGATCAGGATGATTGCTTTTTAGTGGGATTCCCTGATTTCCCTAACCAGAAGTGGCGTACTCATGGTGAAACCTATGAAGCAGCTCTCTCAAATGGGATTGAAGCTTTAGAATCGCTGATTATGGCATATGAATTATCTGGAGACCGATTACCAGAACCTAAAACAGTCAGTATCGTTGCTTAACCATGGTCAAGTTCCTCTCAGAATATTTCAGTCTAAATCGTCGCTATGCACGCTCAGTTAACTTAGAGCGAGATTTTGACTCGCTTGAAGCTATGCAGGGCTATATCCTGACGGATCGATCGCTTTATGCGCTTAAACGTATCTTGGTCGATCCGACAGATGCAAATATCACCCGTGCTAAGACCATTACTAGTGTTTATGGAACTGGCAAGTCTGCCTTTGCTGATTTTTTATCTAGTCTTTGTGCCCCAGCATCAAATCCTGTTCGAGAATTAGCTTTAGAGATCGTCCAAAAGTCCCTCGAACCAAGTGATTATGAGACTTTGATTGCTAATTTGCCAGAGAAGGGATTTTTTAGAGCGATCGCCACTGCTCAACGCGAACCACTGACACATACGATTATTCGAGCTTTAGACTTTGGTGCAGATAGATTCTGGTCAAAGAAGCGCAACAAAATTGATTTGGCAAAAAGACTAAGCGATCTATCGCTCGAAATAGAGTCAGGGAAAGCAGTTACCAATATTGATATTTTAGCCATCTTAAAAGAGGTATTACAGAAAGCTGAAGCCCCAGTCATTCTATTAATTGATGAATTAGGAAAAACCCTTGAATTTGCTTCAATGCACCAAAGGACAGAAGACCTTTATCTGCTACAACAAATCGCGGAATTGAAGCCAAACAAAGGACAGACTTTTTATCTAGTAGGAATGCTTCACCAATCGTTTGCCGATTATGGCGATCGACTTGCTACTGTGCAACGTAACGAATGGTCAAAAATTCAGGGGCGATTTGAAGATATTGCTTTTAGTAATCAACCTCGCCAGATGGCTAGACTGATCGGACAAGCAATTCAGAATTCGCTACCAGACAAGCTGGCAAAGCGATTAAGAGCGGAGGCAAAAGATTGGTGCAAACAACTAACAGCGATTGGGATTAGCGATATTTCCCCCGACTTGTTAGCTGC
>JARCMB010000284.1 GCA_030248825.1 Pseudanabaenaceae cyanobacterium MP8IB2.15
ATCGCCTCCGAGAAAGCAGGGATTATCAAGTCCAGTTGCGCTGTGGTGGCAGGAGAATTACCGCCAGAAGCTAGAGCCGTTGTTCAAGCTAAAGCTATTGCCTGTAATGCGCCGATCCACTGGAGTAAAGCTGCTGTTAAGACTGATTTTGGCGCGATCTATCAGAATATCGAGTATCCATTGCCATTGTTGGGCGAGCATCAGTTAATTAATAGTGCGATCTCGATCGACACGATTCGAGCTTTGCAATCTCAGGGCTGGCAGATCGGTGAAGATGCGATCGTCAAAGGCATGGCAAGCACCCAATGGCAGGGCAGGCTGCAATGGATAGAGTATGAGTTAAATGGGCAAAAGCATCAATTACTGATCGATGGCGCACATAACGTCGCGGCGGCAAAATATCTTCGCACTTTTGTCGATCGATCGTTCCCATCTCAACGCAAGCGATGGATCGTGGGAATGTTGGATACTAAAGATCGTGCGGGGATTTTGCAAGCATTATTAAGTCCGCAGGATTTATTGTTTACCGTCCCTGTGCCCGCACATCAAACCGCCGATCCTCAAATGTTAGCAAGTCTAGGCGATCGACTGTTAGAGTCCAAATCGCACAGCTATACTAGTCTCCAGTTAGGATTAGATGCCGCCTTTACGCAAGATTACGATCCATCCGATCTAGTCGTGCTGTGTGGCTCACTCTATCTAGTTGGTGAATTTCTCAAAGCTTTTGGATCGATCGAGTAATGTCTAGTGCCAAAAAAACAGGATTTACACTGCCCGTGTTTTCGATCGCCGCCGCCAAGGCAGCTCTGTTGGTTTTGCTCGATCGTGTTGTGCCGCCGCAAGTGACGCTAGATTCGATCGAGCATGGTGAAATTTCGATCTCGATCGACCAATCTGCTCGAATCTCATCAAATACTGCCTTAGCAATTACGATCAGCGACCCTGGTGATAATCTCGACCTCACGGCGGGGACACCTGTATGGGCATGGGTAAGCCTCGAAAGTTGGCAGGGAGCACGACTAATTTTAGAAGCAGGCGAAGGAGTAGGACAAACTAAAGAAGGCATCCCTGCAATCTACAAGTTTGCCCGAACTTTAGCTGAAGTCAATCTTGCCCCCATGATTCCTGAGGGATATACGGCAAGAGTGCGATTCATTTTCCCTGAAGGTCGATCGATCGCTCAACGTACCTCTAACGCCGCATTTGGGATTTTAGAAGGATTGGCATTACTGGGAACTAGTGGAATTTCTCACCCACTCTCGGCAGCCGAAAAACTGGAAGACTTCCGTGCCGATCTAAGATTAAAAGCGGCTCAAACTCCGCATTTAGCATTTCGGATTGGCGCAAATGGCTATCAGGTGGCAGTGAAATTAGGGTTTGCCGAATCCCAAATTGTCCAGACCTCTAATTGGATCGGGGCGATGTTGGTGGAAGCGGGTTTACTTGGTGTGAAGAAGATCACTCTAGTTGGCTATCACGGCAAGTTGCTCAAATTGGCGGCTGGCATCTTCAACACTTCCAGTCATCTTGCTGATGCGCGGATTGAGATTCTCACCCATGCGGCTGTGCATCAAAATTTACCGATGGCATTAGTCCAACAAATTATTCGATCGACAACGGCTGAAGCTGTGCACAAACTCCTGATTCAACACCAATATGAGCAAGCGGTATTCAGTTATCTGACTCAGCAAATTAACCTCAGAGCGATTAAATACGTCCAAAAATATACCGAAAGAGAGATTGAAATAGAGACGATTCTATGTGACCGTTTAGGCAACGTGATTAACAAGTAAATCTTCTGGAGATATCTATGAGGCAATCACAATGGAACAAGCATTAAGAGTTTTGATTGTAGATGATGATGAGGTCGATCGAATCTCCGTGCAGCGGGCATTCAAACAGACAGATCTGCAAATATCTTTCACGGAAGCTAAAGACTATGCCGAAGCGATCGAAACTTTAGGAAATCAAACATTTGACTGTATTTTTGTCGATTATCAGCTTCCAGATCGAGATGGATTAGCCCTAGTTCAAGCAATCCAACAACTTGAGATTAAGTCTCCAATCGTGGTTTTAACTGGACAAGGTGATGAGCAAATCGCTGTGCAACTGATGAAGTCTGGGGCGACTGATTATCTTTCCAAGTCACAAATATCCCCAGAAACCTTGCCCCAAGTCCTTCGCAATGCCATTCGGATCTATGAGGCTGTGACGGCGGCTACCCTAGCCAATCAGCGTCTGTTAGAAAACCACGCCCTGCTTGTGCGTAAAAATCAAGAATTGAGGCGACTTGAACGTCAACAGCAAGACTTTATCGCGCATCTCACCCACGACCTCAAAACCCCAATCGTCGCGGCTGACCTAATGCTTAAGCTTTTTCACAAAGAAGCATTCTGTCCATTGTCTAGCGATATGCACACGGCGGTTACGGCAATGATTCGGAGTAATCAAAACCTACTCGATATCGTCAATACGCTCCTGCAAGTCCACTGTTATGAATCAGGTGCGAAAGAATTAACTTTCATGATCTGCGACCTTTGGGAAATCGCGCAGGAGGTGATCGCAGAACTCAAGCCCCTTGCGGATGAAAAAGGAATTGGCTTGAAACTTAGTGCGATCGAACAGGAATTGGAACTGATCGATCGGCTCAAAATTATGGGAGATTGCCTCGAACTGCGGCGGATGCTGACTAATTTGATCGGCAATTCGATTAAATTCACCGATATGGGTGCAGTGGAACTGCACATTGGTTTAGCTCCCGCCAGTTCCAGTGAAGATAATAATGCCGATGCTTGTGTGATCGTGCAAGTCAAAGATAGTGGGATTGGCATGTCTCAGACAGAGCAGGAAACCTTATTCCAGCGATTTCGCAAGGGTAACCACAGACAATCAGGCAGTGGACTAGGATTGCATCTCGTCCATCGCATTGTCACAGTGCATCAAGGAACGATTTTAGTCAATTCCGAACCAGAACAAGGTAGCGTGTTTACGATCCGCCTGCCTGCCTATACCAAAGATGCCCAATCCACCTGATTGCTTTTTTCTGTTTATAAAAAAAATTACTGAGCCAGAAAACTGACTCAGCAACAAATCAAGCCGATAGTTGAAATCGGTCAATTTGCCCTAAACACGACTGCGATTCATCAATCCCCAGACATAGATCGCAATCATTGCACCCAGCACAGCCACAAAAACGCCTGGAATGCTCAAACCTGCTGACGTAAGTTGCAGCGTTCCTGTCTGGATTAAGGTAAATAAACTGCCACCGACAAAAGCTCCAATAATGCCCAAGATCATCGTGGTAAGAAATCCACCACCTTGAGCACCTGGATAAATCGCTTTGGCGATCGCACCAGCCAAAATTCCTAAAACAACCCAAGCAATAATATTCATAACTAAGTACCTCAAAAAATTTGTTCCACTAGACTTTATCAATACTTCTGAAAAATCCTTTCTTCCCAATGAAAGATCGATCGAAGTCAAAAACGAGTCAATAGAAAGAGAGAGGCTAGTGAGGGTGAATTAGCATAGTTTCTGGCTTAACGTATATCATCACCTTGTATAAGTTCTAATCAATCATTTCAAACGTTAATTCAAACATGGGTATGTGATACTGCAACCAGTTAATCAAATTGGTTAACTGATTTATAAAACAAGGTAAAACAAATGGCTAAGATTATTGAAACTGCTGTAAATGCTGGTTCATTCACCACTTTAGTTGCTGCGGTCAAAGCGGCTGGTTTAGTGGATACTCTAAATGGTGCAGGTCCTTTCACCGTTTTTGCTCCCGATGATGCGGCATTTGCCAAACTTCCCGCAGGAACTGTGGATGCTCTGCTTAAGGATATTCCCAAACTCAAGAAAATCCTCACCTATCATGTTGTCGCTGGTAAAGTGATGGCGGCAGATGTTTCTAAACTCAAGTCAGCAAAGACTGTTGAAGGCTCAGAAGTGAAGGTTGATGCCTCTCATGGTGTCAAGATCAACCATTCCACAGTCACAGCCGCCGATGTTGCTGCTGACAATGGTGTTATCCACATCATCGATACTGTATTGATGCCTGCTTAGATCTCACGAAAATTGTGAGATTATACTAGCTGTAATTTAGCTGGGGGCAGAAACTTCTAGTTTCTGCCCCAAATCTGATTTTTACTAAGTGATTTGATTTCACTCCAAAATTTGTAAGTTAACGATTAAGACGAGCGATCGCCCAAGTTGTATAGGAACCAATCGGACTCCACAAAAGATAAGGCACAAGTAATAATGCACTCCACCCTGAAATTTGCCAGACTAATAGAGTTAGTAATGTTCCCAAAACAAACCCGACTAAACCTACTCCAGTTCCTAATTTCAGATTGCGAGATCGAAGCGTGACAGGGACATAGGCGATAATCACAATCTCTAGAAGCAGATAAAATGCCATGATTAACCAACCTTTCAAGCTTCCCATTTCCGTCTCCCACACAAAGTAGGCAGAAATACCCCCGCAGATTAAAACTACTGTCCAAATTACGGGAATGAGTGCCTCGAAAGTCAACCACCGAGGACGACGAAGCTGCTTAAACCATTTAACATCACTAGGTGAAATTAGATTCGCACCTAAGGTAACTAAGAAGATAATTACAGCGATCGCCATCCATGATTTAATCATTGCGATTTACAAAGAACTAATTAGCAGTATTGACAATAAGGGAGTGCGGATCGCACTCCCTCAAACATTAATTTTCAAAGGCTGTAAACTGAAAAGATTTAGCCGAGATTGGCAGCAGTCTTAGCGTTTACTGTCATAGATGCCCCAATCATTAATGCCATTGTGACTGAGAATAGTTTGTGCCCGATGGATATCTTCCTCTGAGCCTTCTACCATTACTAGATAATCACCTTGGTCGATTCGATCGCTATAAGCATTAGCCTGATTCTCAGGAATGCCCATACCTATCAATCCACCAGCGATTCCACCAGTTGCCGCGCCAATAGCACCACCAGTCAAAGCGGTTGCCAAGGCAGCTGCCCCAGCCCCAGCCAGCATTACTGGGCCTACGCCAGGAATCGCAACCATGCCCAAACCAACTAATAGACCAGTCAGACCGCCGACCGTGCCGCCAGCAGCAGCACCAGTTTTGGCTCCTTCACTCGATTTATTATCTTTATTC
>JARCMB010000285.1 GCA_030248825.1 Pseudanabaenaceae cyanobacterium MP8IB2.15
GAGCCTACTTAATATACGCTCTTGAGTCCATGTATCCCGCCGCCAAGTGAGGCACTATGGCGGGGGTCTTATAGCTCCCCGAACCCCTCATTAGATAAAGTAGAGCAATGAAAGCCCTGCCAAAGCTAGGAGAATTGAGTATCGAGGCAAGAGAATTTTTGGTACATCTACGCCAAGTATAAGTGAAATTAAATGTCTGAGACTCAAACATTGATGGATGTTGATGCTGTCCAAAAAGCCTTGGGTCGATCGAGAGCATCGATCTATCGTTATGCCAACACCGACCCCGAACAGCTAAATCAGCCCTACGATCCCAAACAACTCAACCCCGAACTGCGGCAAAATAAAACCGATACTTTGCTTTTTCATGCGACTGAAGTATTACGGTTTGCGCGTGACGTACTGAAGGTTCAACAGGTGACGATCCAGGTGCAGGAACCTGCCGTAACCACAACCAACACGCTACTGCAAGAAATTTTGGCGGAACTTCGATCGATCAATCAATACCTCATCTCAAAGACTTAGAAGATCGCGACACGTAAAAACGGGTAAAAAAGTAACAATTACGACAGCTCGGAATTTTTAAGAAAAGTTAAGCATATAATAATGAAGAAATTGTAAAGTAATCGCCTACTGGCACATCCTATGTCTCTTCCTATTCGTAATGTCGCTATCATCGCCCACGTCGATCACGGCAAAACTACCCTCGTTGACGCTCTCTTGAGGCAAGCAGGTGCCTTCAGAGAAGGCGAAGTTTTGGTCGAATGTGTTATGGATTCCAACGAACTTGAGCGCGAACGCGGCATTACCATCCTGTCGAAAAATACTGCTGTCAAGTACAAAGAAACCCTGATCAATATTGTTGATACCCCAGGACACGCTGACTTCGGTGGCGAAGTCGAGCGCGTTTTAGGCATGGTCGAAGGTTGCCTGCTGATCGTCGATGCCAACGAAGGCCCAATGCCCCAAACTCGCTTTGTGTTGAAAAAAGCGTTAGAAAAGGGCTTGCGCCCCATGGTTGTGATCAACAAGATCGATCGCAAGTTTGCCGACCCTCATATTGCCGTCAGCAAAGTACTCGATCTATTTATCGAACTCGGTGCGGATGACGATCAATGCGATTTCCCATACCTATTTGCTTCGGGCATGGCTGGCTTTGCCAAAGACAAGCTTGAAGATGAAGGCATCGATATGAAGCCCTTATTTGAAGCAGTATTGCACCACGTATCGCCACCCGTCGGCGATCCCGAAAAGCCTTTGCAATTGCAAGTTACCACCCTCGACTATTCCGACTATCTCGGCCGAATTGTGATCGGCAAAATCCATAACGGTACGATTACTTCAGGCCAGCAAGCGGCGCTAATCTCTGAAGATGGCTCGATTACCAAAGGCAAAATCACCAAGCTTTTGGGATTTGACGGTTTGAAACGAGTGGAAATGGAAAGCTCTTCCGCTGGCAACATTGTCGCCATCTCGGGTTTTGCTACCGCAAACATCGGCGAAACGATTACTTGTCCCAACGATCCTCAAGCTTTGCCGATGATCAAAGTGGACGAACCCACATTGCAGATGACTTTCTGCGTCAACGATTCGCCATTTGTCGGACAAGAAGGCAAGCTGGTTACCACTCGGCAAGTCCGCGATCGACTCATGCGCGAATTGGAAACGAACGTCGCCCTGCGCGTTCAAGAAGACCCCGAATCGCCCGATCGCTTTGCCGTATCGGGTCGCGGTGAATTGCACTTGGGCATCTTGATCGAAACCATGCGCCGCGAAGGGTATGAGTTCCAAGTGACGCAGCCGCAAGTTATCTATCGCGAACTCAACGGCAAGCAATGCGAACCCTTTGAGTGCCTCGTTCTCGACGTGCCCGAAGATGCCGTGGGTGGATGCATCGAGCGCCTCGGTCAACGTCGCGCCGAAATGGTCGATATGCAAATGTCGAGCGGCGGACGCTCTCAGTTAGAGTTCGTGATCCCCGCACGCGGACTGATTGGCTTTCGTGGTGACTTCATGCGCGCTACTCGCGGTGCTGGCGTTATGAACCACAGCTTCCTCGATTATCGTCCTACGGTTGGTGAAATTAGCGCCCGTCGTAACGGTGTGCTGATTTCTTTTGAAGAAGGCGTTGCCACGGAATTCTCTTTAAAGAATGCTGAAGATCGCGGCGTGTTCTTTATTAAGCCTGGGACGAAGGTTTATAAGGGCATGATCATCGGCGAAAACAGTCGCCCTCAAGATATGGACTTGAACGTATGTAAGAGCAAACAGCTTACCAACATGCGCGCCGCAGGTGCGGATGACATCGTGCAGTTGCAAGCTCCGATCGACATGAGCCTAGAACGCGCCTTAGAATACATCGGCCCCGATGAAATGCTTGAGGTCACTCCCGAATCCATTCGCATTCGCAAAATGACCAAGAAGTTCTCAAAACGCTAACTTGCATTAAGCTAATTCGCGTCTGATCGAATCATCACAAGGACAGCCTCATTCCGAGTCTGTCCTTGTCTATTATGTGGATACGTTGACATTATTAACAAAAATTAATAATGTCTAGTGTTTTGAGATACAGAACTGTAACTTTAGATACATTTTCATGTTATATTACTTCTAACAAATTTAATATAAGGATAAAATATATGTCAGTTCAAGAACAAGCTCGTAAAATCTTAGTGGCTAAACGTAATGCCGCCAAACTGCGGGAAGACTCGATGTTAAGCCGTATTGCTAAAGAAGTTGGTCTATCGATCGATGACCTCAACGATCACAATTGGAAACTTCATAATAATGACTAGTCTTTCGATCGCTTTTGTGATTTTCAATGTTTTAAAGATTGACTCAAATTAGCCAGAGAAGAGACCATGCCATACATATCAGTCCCCGTGTAGCTTCTTGCTAGCATGGGGATTATTTTTGAGAGAGTGAGTGCATGTTTGAACGATCGGGTTTCGGTGTTAGGATCGATCGAGAGCGGCAAACCAGATTCCGAAATTACAGAGCGATTACTCCAAACTCATGACTGAAGACTTATCTATTTCCGAGCCAATTTTCGATCCCATGACTAAGCCAATGCCTGGTCCAATTCCCGTAATCGTTGCTGGCGCGACGGGCAAAATGGGGCGTGAAACAATTAAAGCGATTGCCCAAGCAGATGACATGACTTTAATTGGCGCGATCGGTCGCAAGCATCTAGGCGAAGATATTGGCGAAGTAATTGGGATTGGCGAGTTAGAAATCCCAGTCACGGATAACCTAGAAGTAATGCTTGCCCAAGGCGCACAGGAAAAGCAGTACGCCGTAATGGTGGACTTTACTCATCCCAGTTTGGTGTATGAACATATTCGGGCAGCGGTCGCCTATGGTGTGCGTCCTGTCGTGGGCACAACGGGTTTGAGTCCAGAACAGATTCACGATTTGGCTGTGTTTGCCGATAAAGCCAGTATGGGTGTGCTGATTGCGCCCAACTTTTCGATCGGGATGATCTTGCTCCAACAAGCGGCTATTGCTGCGAGTAGACACTTCCAACACGTCGAGATCCTAGAACTTCATCATAACCAAAAAGCTGATGCGCCAAGCGGTACAGCAATTAAAACAGCTCAAATGCTAGCAGAATTAGGACAGACCTTTAATCTGACTAACGTCCCAGAAACCGAACAGATTAAAGGAGCGCGGGGAGCTTTAATGCCCGAAAATATTCATGTTCATAGTTTGCGGTTACCAGGACTTTTAGCCCATCAAGAAGTGATCTTTGGTGCGCCTGGAGAGGTCTATACGCTGAGACACGATACGAGCGATCGAATTTGCTATATGCCTGGAGTCTTACTGGCAATTCGGCAAATCATTCAAATCAAACGTTTGATCTATGGACTAGAAAAGCTACTCTAGATTAAGATTGGGGACACGGTGGGAACCGATTTTTAAATGACTCAAGATATTCTGCGACGGAATAACGTCAGAGCGATCGGACAGGGCAAGTGGACGATCGTGTTTGCTCATGGGTTTGGTTGCGATCAGAATATCTGGCGTTTTGTCACCCTAGCTATTTAGCATGACTATCAGATTATTCTGTTCGACTATGTTGGATCTGGGAAATCCGATCTCAATGCCTACACTTCAGAACGTTATGGCAACCTACAGGGCTATACCCAATATGATCCAACCAATAGATGAAACTCTCCACAATCTTCTTAATAATGCCCCATGCGGCTTTCTCTCGTTTACCGATCAAGGTTCGATCGAAATCATCAACTCCACTTTGCTAAAGATCTTGGGATATGAACTTGAAGAGTTAGTAGGTGAGAAATTTTACTCAATCCTGCCGTTGGCTAGTCGCATTTTTTATGAGACTCACTTTTTGCCATTACTTCGGCTGCATGGCAAAGCCGATGAAGTCTATTTTTCATTGAGGTCAAAGGCAGGAGATGATGTGCCGATGTTGATCAATGGGGTGCGTCGTGAGAATGCAGGTAATTTTTTCTATGA
Source organism: Pseudanabaenaceae cyanobacterium MP8IB2.15 (assembly GCA_030248825.1). Lineage (GTDB taxonomy): Bacteria > Cyanobacteriota > Cyanobacteriia > Pseudanabaenales > Pseudanabaenaceae > JARCMB01. Next base: position 4,483 of record JARCMB010000285.1, read on the forward strand.
TTGTGTGTTTATGCCAATCCGCCAGAGGATTCAGTACGAAGGAGAAATTTTGCAGGCTAAAAAAATCGCCGAAACCGCAGTCCAAGAGCAAAAACTAGCCGAAAGTGCTTTACGCCAAGCACATGATCAGATTAGCTTCCATATTGAGAATACACCTCTGGCGACTATTATATGGAATGCTCAGTTTCAAGTTCAACAATGGTCAAGACAAGCCGAGAAAATATTTGGTTGGCAGGCAGAAGAAGTCATAGGTAAAAATCTTCTCGAATGGCAGTTTGTGTTTGAGGAAGATCTAGAGAATGTCAACGCTGAGGCAGAACGAATAATTGAAGATGTGAATACTAGTACTTGCCAAAATCGTAATTATCGCAAAGACGGTTCGGTAATCTACTGTGAATGGTTTCACTCAACTCTGCGTGACGAACTGGGCAAAGTGATCTCAGTTTTATCATTTGCTCAAGATATTACCGATCGCAAGCAAGCTGAGATTGAGCTAGAGCAAGCCAAAGAAGAGGCAGAAGCTTCAACCAGAGCCAAAAGCGAGTTTCTTGCGAATATGAGCCATGAAATCCGCACGCCGATGAATGGCGTACTTGGTATGGCACAATTGCTGGAAACCACTGATCTTACCGATGAACAGCAAGACTTTGTTCGGATAATCAGCGATAGTGGTGGCGCACTTTTGAAAGTGATCGATGATATTCTCGATTTTTCAAAAATTGAATCGGGTAAATTTGAAATAGAATTACATCCATTTGATCTCACTGATGTCGTGAAATCAGTCTGCAATCTATTAAGTAGCTCAGCATTAGATCGGAAGATCTTGCTGAAATACAGAATTCAACCAGATATTCCAACAACCTTAATTGGAGATGGAAGTCGATTGCGCCAAGTACTTTTAAACCTAGTTGGTAATGCGATTAAATTTACCGCCGAAGGAGAAGTAACGGTAGAGGTTCGCTATCAGAAAGAAGATGCAAAAAACAATTTGCTATTCATGATTAGAGATACGGGCGTTGGCATTGAACGCGATCGACTAGATCGATTATTTCAACCGTTTATGCAAGCCGATGCTTCAATTAATCGTAAATATGGAGGGACAGGTCTAGGCTTAGCGATCAGTAAACATCTGGTCGAACTCATGGGAGGTAAAATCTGGGTTGAGAGCCTTGGTCATCGATCGGGAGATGTTTCGACCAATTGGCCGCCACAAGATCTTCAAACTGATCGGAAAGGTTCGACCTTCTTCTTTACAATCTCGTTACAAGAAAGAGCGGAGATTAAGTTATCTAGCGTTAAAACAGATGATCAGACGATCTTCGATCGACAGATGGCAGAACAACTTCCTCTAAAAATCTTGCTCGCAGAAGATAACATCGTGAATCAAAAGTTTGCTTCTTTTACGCTCAAAAAGCTGGGCTATCAGGTAGATATCGTCAATAACGGTCTTGAAGCACTGATCGCAGTTCAAACCCAGTCCTATGATTTGATATTAATGGATATCCAAATGCCCGAAATGGATGGGCTAAGTGCCACCAAGCAAATCCGCCAAAATTCTAGCGAAAATTCTATAGCTCAGCCTTATATCGTAGCAATGACTGCCAATGCACTACCCAACGATCAACAGGTTTGTTTGGATGTAGGAATGGACGATTTCATCAGTAAGCCAATCGACATTCAGGAACTGATTCGGGTTTTAGCTCAAGTTGGTAGTACTCAAAAGTCTAAAACTCTAAGCCCTAAGCCCTAAAGCTCAAAAACTATTTGTTAAACCCCGTCTATCTTGAAAACCATAGTTTGCTCAGCAGGTTTTTAAA
>JARCMB010000036.1 GCA_030248825.1 Pseudanabaenaceae cyanobacterium MP8IB2.15
CGGCTCTCGTCGATGTCTTGGCATGGTGTTCGCTCTATTTGAGATGAAATTAGTCCTAGCGACAGTTCTGACCCAGTTTAAACTTACTTTTGCCGATCGAAGCCCTGTAAAGCCAGCGAGACGAGGTGTTACTCTTGCTCCCTCCAGCAATCTCCGCATGGTTGTGAAAGGTATCCGTCAACCGCGATCGCTCTCGTGCAAATGATCGATCGTCGATCGAAAACTAACCCTGTACTTCAAAGTGCTAGTTCTAAGACAAACCCCACCCGACTGTCGTAACGAATATTCGATCGCCGCCATTGGATATTACTGCCCAAGCGTAACTTACGGGTGATTGCATAGCTGGCCGCGAGAGTGGTGATGCTGGCTTCGTTATTGCTGCCTGGTGCCGTAAAAGTTTGAGATAAGCGCAAATCGGCACTATGTGGCGAAAGTACTAAAATACCTTGCACGCCGACATCAATCCCAGAGGTGTTGCCGAGTGAGGCGATGTCGATCGATCGATATCCCACTTGAGGAGAGATGTTGAAATAGGAACCAAGTGGCAGGACGTAGTAGCGCAGGTTCGCATCGAAATTATTTTCTTTACCAGTAAATTCGCGTTGATAGCCCGCACTGACAGTGAAAGCAGTTTTACCTAAAAATACATCATCAACGCCGATCTCAAAACCGAGTGAGTTGTCGCGTGAGGTTAAGCCTATTTTTAGTTTGGTGTTAAAACTGGGGCTATTGTAAATGTCATATAAAACATCAGGCGGATCGGCAAGCCAGCGTCGTAAGACAGGGCTACTTTCAACTAATTCTTGGTTGAGATTTAGATCGGTAGCAATCGGAGATATGTTCTGGGATTGAGCGGCATTGCTGATGCTAAGACCAAGTGAAAGAAAGCCTAAGAGTTTAAGTAAGAATTTAACCATGAGATTTGTGGTAGTTCGTGGTGTCGATCGCAAATTCTGCCGTAAAATGCCTGATATAGCTATTCTAAGAGACAATGCGTAAAGCCCCTAGGTTTGTTGGTGGGTTTGTTGGTGGGTTTGTTGGGGGATTAGTGTTTGCCTCTGGACAAATCGCCGTCCCGATTGCCCATGCTCTAGAGTATTCGGTGGGCGAACAAGGAATTGATGCTCGTAAGCTCCAGAGTTTTCCTTACAACTTGACAGGTAAAAATATCTTTATTGGTCAGATCGAACTTAGTCGTCCTGGTCAGTTTGGCGTTGATAAAATCGTAAATAAATTGATTCGGCTGGATAAATTTGTGGTCGAACCTTTTAGCGTATTCTCGCGTGACCAAAAAGCTCAGCCCAACAAACAGGTAGATGACCATTCCGAACAGGTAGCGGCAGTGATGATCAGTCGCAGTAAGGTCTATCGCGGTGTCGCTCCTAGGGCAAAATTATTATCCTCGGCCTATGCGCTATCAAAGCGAGATGGACAGCAAGAAGCCGCGATCGCTACCCAACATGTCGCGCTCCAAAATAATGGCGATGTCCGCGCCGTGAATTTTAGCTTTGGTGAGCCACTAGATGAAGATCCGCGCCCAAATGCCAAGCTAGATGGTAACGCCCTACTGACTCAATGCCTTGACTGGTTGGCGATTAAATCCAACACGCTAATGGTGGTTGCAGGTAATCAGGGTAAAGGTGGCATCCCAATTCCCACCGATCAGTTTAATGGCTTAACCATAGGCTTTACTCACCCTAGAGCTAACGTCTACGATCGAATCGATCTGGGTAATTTGGTGGATGAACCATTCATCGATCGAAATGGCAATGGGCGATTCGATCGAGGCGAATTTTTCACCGACTTGAATAAAGACAAACGCTGGACGGCAGGGGTGGAGAGTCCGATCGATGGCAGGAGATCGCTTGCTCTGCTTGCGCCTGGAATGGGAATTATGCTGCCCAATCTCAGAGGTAAGTTTGTCGCGGCTAGTGGTAGTAGTTTCGCCGCACCGCATGTCACGGGTGCGATCGCCCTGTTGCAAGAATTTGTCGATCTGCAAATTGCTACGAATAATTGGAGCACCGATGCGCGTCGCCACGAAGTTACCAAGGCAGTGTTAATCAACTCGGCTGACAAAATTAAGGATCGCGGTGATGGCAAAACTCTGGGCATGAGCAAAACAATCTTCGATCGACTTGGCAAAACTTGGATCGACTCTGAAGCTTATGGGAGCCGCGAAATTCCGCTCAGTCAGTCGATGGGTGCAGGACAACTAAATGCTTTTCGGGCTTTTTTACAATTGCAAGCAGGGGAGCAATCGCCTGGCAACGTCAAACCTATGGGCTGGGATTACAACCAGATTAAGGTTAATGATTTCCAAGACTATTCGATCGATAAACCCCTACTCAAAGACAGTTACATTGCCGCGACACTGACTTGGGATCGTTTAGTTACCCTAGAAGATAAAAACACCAATGGCAAATATGACATTGGCGAAAAATTTAGCGATGGTGGGTTAAATAACCTCGATCTTTATCTAATGCGAAAGATCGATCGAGATCCCAGCCAAAGCGTGTGGTCATCGGTCAGCAAAATTGACAACACCGAACATCTGTTTATCAAAATCCCTGCCCCAGGCGAATACAAACTGCGAGTTGTGTTTCGTTCTCCGCAAGTGAACACACCTGTGCAGAAATTTTCGATCGCTTGGTGGTCAGTGACGGACTAACTCTCGGTTATTCTTCATCTTCGTCTTCTTCGTCGTCCTCTTCATCGTCTTCATCCCAGATATCTTCCGTAAAGCCAAGTTTTTTTGCGGCTGACTTCTCCTCACTGGTCAAATCTTCCCAGTACTTATCAGAAGTTTCTGGCCAATCGTCTTCTTCCCAGCTTGTTTGATTCCAGCCTAGTGTTGAAAATAGTGCTTGCTCGGCACTGCTAAGATCTGTCCAACTCAGTTCGTCCCAAAATTCACCTGGATCGCCCATAACTTCACGGATAGCTGACATTGATTACCTCTTAAAAATAAAGTCTAAAGTCAAAGCGTATCGTAGAACGTTTCAGTTCGATCGATTCAATTTCTTTGAGCCAGTAAATCTAAATTTTTTGTAACTTATCACTTCGATCTGGAATTTCTGGGCGATTATGAGGTACAACAAACAGATTTTCTGACGTTTGAAGTATTGCTAGAGGAAAAAAATCGATGACGAACACATTCACGACAACAGTTGCGCCAATCCTTGGGTTCTTGCTGGTTGTTTTAATCCTGTTAGCTTTTCTATTCGCCTTTAGTTATCTTGTGTGGACAGATAAATCTAAATCGCCTGAAGCCCTCGCCGCAGAATTAAGCCTGTTCGCCGAACGCACCACCAGCACAGTTATGTTGTTTTCGATCGGGATTGCCGCCTGTGCCGTGATTTTTGCGATCGCTAGATTTACAAATTAATCTGTCGATTAACAGGTTATTTGTCTCCTTAACAAATTAGTGCCGCTTTCTAGCTATAGCTTCTAATCCCCTCTAGACATGAATTATCGCCTTTAGCTAACCAAGTTTTAGGAAACAGACGAAAC
>JARCMB010000286.1 GCA_030248825.1 Pseudanabaenaceae cyanobacterium MP8IB2.15
CCGCAGATGGTCTTGTAGTTGAGGGTTGTGGTTTCGATTCTGCTTCTTTGGCGAAGCTAGTAGCCGCATGACTAGTGCCATCGAGTAATTTCTGAATCCGCGACATTAGTACTTCGGCTTCAAATGGCTTTTCGAGAAACTCAAATCCCACAAATGGCTCAGGCACATGCTCTGCAACCTGCTCCTTTAACCCTGAAATCATGATTACAGGAATATTCCGCAGACTTTCAAATCGTCGAATTGCTTGCAAAGTCTGATAGCCGTTATATTTTGGCATGACAAAATCGAGCAAAATCAAGTCAGGACTAAATCTTTTTGCAGCTTCTAGTCCTGTTTTGCCATCGTTGGCTTCTATGACATCAAACGAACCTGCCAATATACTTTTGACCATTTTGCGGATCATGATGCTGTCATCAATCACCAATACTTTTTTTGCAGTCATCTAAGGATTCCACCTGACAATGCGTGCTTTGACACCATGTTTGACATCAATTTCTCAACATCATATTACAGAAATCACGATTAGCGAGGCGTGTCATTCTGTCATTTGGAAAATAAAACTAACTTTATCGCCTTTACCGAGAGAAATTCGATCGCCAGGACGTAAGCGATGACGATTGCCAGCAGGGAGTGGCACGTTATTGATATAGGTGCCGTTAGAACTACCAGTATCCTCAAAGTAAAAAGCATCGCCCTCAAATCGAATATCGGCATGGACGCGAGACACAATGTCAGAGTCGGGAAAGCCAGACACGTCGATATCAGGTGGGATCAAATTATTTGGTTTACCCAGATGAGTAACTTGGAGGTTATTAGGCAACTCTAGGGTGACATTGGTTTGAACATGCAACAACGATGCCGTGATTCTCTGTAACTGGGTTTTGGGATTGGATGAAGGACTGGCAGCAGCAGTTGGAGCAGTTGACACTGGCATTGTAATGATTTCGGTGAGGTCATCAGGGGTGATCTCCACAGGTTGGAATGGGTCAGGTTCAGCCGCGCTAACTGGTTCGGGAACTTGAATGGGCGAAGGTAGCGGCTCAGAGACTTCCTGTTGAGGTTGAATTATTGCTGCGGTAGTTTTGGCGGTGAGATCGAAACCACAGTGACCACAGAAACTGGCATCTGACTGCACGGATGCGCCGCAACTAGGACAGTCAATCATCGTAATTACAGGTAAAGGTGTATAGCAAGCCTCACAGTGAGTAGCACCATCGGGATTTTGGTGGGAGCAGCTAGGACAGGTAATCATGATTTGTCAAGATCTAAGAATTAGATGGAGCTTGTAAAACAGTTTTAGAGACAATTCGAGTTTGCTTGCGATCTGCTTCGCTTAACTCAGTCCCAGATTGGAGTCTAGTCGCGTTAGTTTGGAGAACTGTCGCGGCTTTTTCGTCTCCCATTTGTAAAGCAGTTTTGGCAGCAGATTGTAGCATTGTTGCCGCACCGATCCGATCTCCCTGCTTTAACTTATTTTCGGCTAATTGGGTCTGGCGATACTTTGCCAACGCCAAAATATGGTTTTGGACTTGAGGATCGATTTGAGCTTGAAAGTTTTGGACTAAGTTAGCTTCTACCACAACAGGCGTAGAAAGTATACCTGATTTAGCCATCACTGGGTTGTCGAATCGCACCTGCGCCGTTACCACTGGGATGGAGCCAGACTGATTTACCACCGCAGCGTGATTAATATACAAGTTAACGATAATCACTCGATCGATATCAGTCATCAGATCACCCAATCGAATCGCAATCAAATTACCTTCATTTTGCATGGTTAATTCGATCGCATCGGGGGCAACTTGCGCCACAGGTTTGAGTTCAGCGAGACGCACATTGGCTGGAAGTTCTAGGAGTAAGTAAGCATTGGTTAGTCCCACCGATTGGACACGCCGCAGCAGATTGCGAAATTCTTCCCCCGCTTGTTCTGGCGATTGGATGTAAGTCATTGTGCCGCCGCCAGCATCAGCGATCTTTTCTAAAATGTCTTGATTCCAGTGGTCGCCAAACCCCAGTGTATGCAAAGTCATGTTGTACTCGACCGCGAGTTGAGCAAACTGGAGGCAACGCGCATTATCGCCATGCTCATTTTCGCCATCTGTCAACACAAATCCTTGACTGACCGCACCTTCTTTGCCTTTACTGATCTCTTGCAAAGCGAGTTTAATGCCGTCATCAATGCAAGTTCCACCCGTAGCTCGTAGCGATTGAATTTTGTCTTTGACCGATTCTGGTCGATCGAGGGTTTGGCTTTCGACTACAACGCTGGCTTTGTGGTCAAACCCAACGACGCTAATCCTGTCGGTGTAGTACATCTGATCGACAAGTTCACGGGCGGCTTTTTTGACAGTATCTAAAGGTTTTCCGCCCATCGAGCCACTATGGTCTAGTACCAGACAAAGATTTAAGGGCGCACCTGAAGAGTCAGCATTTGTCGATGCTGATACCCTAATTGCAAGCTGACGTTGGCTGCTAGGCTGAGAGATATCGAGGTTTCGATCGCTCAGGCTACAGTTCAGATTTACACTCATTTATTTACACTCATTAATGTCGATGCCTCAATCTTACGATCGGTATATTTTTAAGATAGCAACAGAAACAGTTAAACTCATGCCCCGAAATACTTTTATGTAACTTAATTATCAGCTAATTAGCGGTTTAGATTGCCACTATGTAATTTAATTCTTTTAGCATGTGTTCGGAAATCCAGATGGTGATATCCATGCAACCAAATATAGACGCAGGCGAAAGCCATAGGATTTTAATTGTAGAAGATACGGTTATTAGTCAAACTTTAGCTATGATGCAGCTCAAAACATTGGGCTATCAGGCAGATTGCGCTAATCATGGGCAAGAGGCTCTGGAAATGTTGGCTCAAAAAAAGTACAGCCTGATCTTAATGGACTGCCAAATGCCAGTTTTAGATGGCTATGCTGCTACTAGGGAAATTCGCAGGTTAGAAGCAGATGGATTTTATCTCGATCGATTCTCACTAGGTAGTTTCCCCGACCACATCATCATCGTTGCGCTCACGGCAAGCCTTATGAGTGAAGATCGTGAAGTTTGCATTGCCGCAGGGATGGATGATTATCTCAGTAAGCCCGTGTTTAAAGAACCCCTAGCGAAAATGCTAAATCGCTGGCTGGGTGGGTGATCTGGTAAAACTGAGACGGGTTAAATTTTTCTTAACCTAGCTTTGCTAAAAGTAGTTATGTACTTTATTTCGATGCCATGAAAATCGTTAAACAGTCAGACACAGAACTCGTACTTGCAAATAATAATTTCTGGGGAGCAAAAGCATTTATTTTAATTTGGGGGATCGGTTTTGCAGGTATTCCACTAATAATTGCTTCGATCGCTGCTAGAAGTGCTGGGTCTTTCAATTCATCCTGCCGTCGAGTTGAGCCAACTCAGATTGATTGCACGTACTTATGCGCTGACAGAAATTAAGTCGATCGAAGTCAGAGACAGCACAGATAGTTACGATCGAATTTCTTACGTCCCCACAATTGTGATGTCCTCTGGTAAAACCTTCGATCTGATGAGCAGTTTCAATCAGCAAGGGGCTGAATCGATGGCAACAGACATCCGCACTTTTCTTGGAATGCAAACTCTATAATTGCACTAAGCTTATCCCCAAGATTCTATGACTCTCGAACTGCTTGATATTGAGTCGGATGAAGAAGTTGTTTTTCCCCCAGGCGACTTATACAGTGATGAACCACCGATGGAAACCTACCAGCATCTGATGCAAATGGCGTTGCTGATCCAGTGTCTGAACTGGTGGTGGCGCGATCGAGATGATTTTTTTGTCGCAGGCAACATCACGATCTATTACAGTCCGCGTCAGCAGAAATCTGAGTCTTTTCGTGGGCCAGACTTTTTTGTGGTGCTGGATGCCACGCCAAATCCCAGACGCAAAAGCTGGGTTGTGTGGGAAGAGGATGGCAAGTATCCCAACATGATTATTGAAATCCTCTCTAAGTCAACTGCTGATATCGATCGAGGCTTAAAAAAGCAAATCTATCAGAGTATTTTTCGCACGCCCGATTATTTTATGTTCGACCCTGTTACCCATGCGGTGACGGGATTTCATCTGGTGGATGGGGTGTATGAGCCACTGCCAGTCACGCCAGAAGGAAGGCTATGGAGTCAACAGTTAGAACTTTATTTGGGTGTGGTGGGCGAACGGTTGCGATTTTTCACGCCAGAGGGAGAGTTAGTCCATACGCCTGAAGAATCTGCCCAACTCGCAGAACATCGGGCTGACTTAGAAAGGCAACAGAAAGACAAGATGGCGGCAAAGCTACGAGAGTTGAATATCGACCCAGACTCGCTTTAGGCTGGATTAGGCTTGGGTTGCAACAAACTCTAGCGATCGATTTAGACGTGGGACTGCCTTACCTTGTTGGTGTAGTAGCAACAGAGAGCTGACTAGATCTGGCCCGTGAATATCACCAGCCAAAGCACAGCGTAGCGGTTTCATCACTGCGCCTTTCTTGACACCGTGAGCTTTTGCCACAGTTTGAAGCAGTTCACCAGCAGTTTCAGCCGTGAGTTCGGGCAGATCCTTGAGCGATTGCATGAGGCTTGTGAGAATAGGCTTAACGGTTTCGGGTACTAGAACATCGATCGAATCTTGAGTATATGCAGGCAAATCGGCAAACAGGTATCTTGCCATCTCCACTGCATCGGTCAATTTCACCAAACTCGGCGCGATCAGACGCACGACATCTAGCAACCAAGATCGATCGAAGCTGAGATCGAAACCTGCGGCTTGCCAAAATGGGATCAGTCGATCGACCAGATCTTCTACAGGCATCTGATGCAAATACTGACTATTGATCCAGTTGAGCTTGTCCCAGTCGAACTTTGCGCCTGCCTTATTGACTCGATCGAAGTCAAACACTTGGGCAGCATCGGTGATGCTAAATAACTCTTTGGCATCGGGTGGCGACCAGCCCAGCAGCACCATGTAATTATTAAAGGCTTCGGGCACGTAACCCATCGCTTTAAAATCCGATACCGAGGTTGCACCATCACGCTTCGAGATCTTCGCACCCTGAGCATTGAGGATCAACGGTAAATGGGC
>JARCMB010000287.1 GCA_030248825.1 Pseudanabaenaceae cyanobacterium MP8IB2.15
GCCAAAGCTCGTTCATCGCTCGAAGAGACGGTGCAGACCTATGAAGCCTGGAGAAATGCCGAATTAGACTGGCAGGAGTCAAAACAGATTTTCAAGGAATCTAACGATCCTGAGTTGAAAGAGATGGCATCTCTGGAACTGCAAGAGTTGACCGAGAAAATGGAGCAACTGGAAGCACAACTCAAGGTTTTGCTGCTACCTCAAGATCCTAATGATGAAAAGAACATCATGCTGGAAATTCGGGCAGGAACTGGTGGGGAAGAAGCTAGTATCTGGGCAGCAGACTTGGTGCGCCTTTATTCTCGTTATGCTGAGCGACAAGGCTGGCGGGTGAAGCTAGTGAGCGAGTCATTGGCTGATATGGGCGGGTTTAAGGAAGCCGTGATGGAAATTCAGGGCGATCGAGTCTACAGTAAGCTCAAGTTCGAGTCGGGTGTGCATCGGGTGCAGCGTGTGCCAGCGACAGAAGCATCGGGTCGGGTACATACTTCAACCGCCACAGTAGCGGTGATGCCTGAAGTTGATGCGGTTGAGATTCACATTGACCCCAAAGACATCGAAATGTCTACAGCAAGGTCTGGCGGCGCGGGTGGACAAAACGTTAACAAAGTTGAAACTGCGGCAGATTTATTTCACAAACCAACTGGGATTAGAATCTTTTGCACGGAAGAGCGATCGCAACTCCAGAACAAAGAACGGGCGATGCAAATTCTGCGTGCCAAGCTGTACGAAATTAAGTTGCGTGAACAACAAGAAGCTGTTACCAGTATGCGTCGATCGCAGGTCGGTACAGGTTCGCGCTCCGAAAAAATTCGCACCTACAACTACAAAGACAGTCGCCTGACCGATCACAGACTCGGACAAAACTTTGCTCTACCCCCAATTCTCGAAGGTGGGATTGAAGATCTAATCCAAAGCTGTATTTCTCAAGATCAACAGGAACGCTTACAAGAGTTAGCTGTATCTACTGGCGAAACCAATTAGCCGATCTTCAAAAAATACTTCCTAATTCATCTTGCAATTGGTAGTTTGATCTCAAGCGACTAATCGATCGACCACTCTTTCTAACTGCACTTCACATTGGCTAAAAACGTAATTTACAACCGCCGCCAAATTGTCGATTTCTTGGATGCTATAGAAAGTCGCGTTCTTTGTGAAAATATTTTGCTCCAGCTTGCCAAGTTGCCAAAAGCTTCCATTCGAGGCAATCCCATATACCACAACATCTAGCTCAGCATTTAAACGCTGGGCGGCGATCATCTCAGCGATACACTGTCCCCATGCTGCCTCGAAATTATCTTGCTTTGCTTCTACGAGCATGAGATAAGGTCGATCGAATACAACTTTTCCCAGAGGAGATCGTCTGGCGAGGATATATTCGGGAAAACCTGATAGCTTCTCATCGTAGTTAAGCGATTGGTGGCTCCATAACAAAAACTTGCTGCGATAATGTTTCCAGACCTCTTTGAGCACTGGATAAATCAAATTTTCACAGATCGCAAATTCGGAATTATCTACAACTCCTTCTCGCATCATCAGTTGCAAATCTTCGCGGAAATAGTCGGAAACAGCAAAAGGCAATGGTTCGATAAAATCAGCTTCTGTATAGGTAATCTGAAACTCTTTGACTACTGCGCCAATTGTTTTGTAAATTCCAAAAGCCATTTCGACCTCAGCCAGAGATTATCCTGATCTGAGTGTAGCTTCTCAGCAACATCGATCGCACCTTTCTCATCGCATTTGAGGAGATCGACACGATTATCAATGCACTGTAGGAAATTTCTTGTTTGTTAGCTCAGTCTGCCTAAAAATTCTTTGTACTTTTGCAGGTGATCTTCATTCCGTGACCACGATCGCACTTTTTTGAGGTCAATTTGATGCCGCTTAGCAACCATTACGGCCTGATCTAGATTTTGGCGATCACCCCAATGATAAAACCCGCCAATCTATCCATAACGCATAGAGTAGGAGTAAGAATCCGTAGTTCTAGTTCATTGATTTGTTGAATGATACATTCCTGATAGTTAATGTACTGGTTACCAATCATGATCGGCGATGTCGGAAATTCCACAAAGTAATAGGTGTTCGGATGCACAAAACTTCTGCCCTGCTTACTAAATCCAAGCTTAGTCATAATTTCGCTTAGACTTTGATGGCTGGCAGGAGATATAAAATCAAGGTCATCTGATTGATACTCGTTTTCTGAATAGACTGTGGCAGCACTACCACCTGACAACACCGCAGTTATGCCCGCCTTGGTGAGAGCATCGGAAATGATCGCAGCAACTTCAACTAGGGTTAAGTCTTCGTGGATTTGCAAGTGGTTTATCTGCTCTGCGAGGACGACGGCGTTGGCGGTAGTAAGCTTTGATTTCTTCATCGGGGGTTAGCTTGAGTCTCAGTGCTAAGAGCATTTTTATTTGCTCAACAAATGGTGACCTTGGATTCCATGTATACACACGGGTTTTTCCCACCGATCGACTTACTAACATTCCTGAATCTTCAAATTTTTTGAGTTGTTTTTGGACTGTATTCAAAGCTATGCCATAAGTGTCAGCGATCGCTTTTCCATACCCTTCATCATAATTTGCGAGATATAGCAAAACCTGTTCAGATGCTTTGCCACCAAAGAGTGCTTTCAGCATGACTTTAAGCTTAAAAACATAAACCTACTATAGCAGTTATTGAACCTATAAAGTAGGTTATTCCCGCCACTAGAAATAGTATTCTGTCATCCGTGAAATGAGGGATTAACAGCCTTTCTTGGTAGCAATACTTCGGACAAATTTTCTAATGAGGATACAAACTTTACAGAGCCAAAACTCTAGCAACTTCTTATTTAATTGGCTGTTAGCGATTCAATACTTCGGACAGTTTTTGAGGCAGAGGCTGAAACCCTTGCTCTAGGGTTAGCATTTAACCTTAGCGAAGTGTGGAAAACCCGCATTCTACGGTTGGTAATTTGAAAGTGTCCGAACCATTGCGATTTAGCTGACTAGTGCAGCGTCACCACTAAGAATTGGGGTTAATGGTCTCTGTGATTTTACTCAGTAAGCTTGTTCAAGGGTGTCAGCCCTAAAATTAAGATGTGACCCTGCACTAGGCTTTAAATAAGAAATTGAGACAATACCATTGAGGTAAAGGAGGATTGATAAATCAGTTAGGAACTAATTTAATTTCAATATGGCAATTAACTGCTTCGGCATATTTTTTAATTGTTGCTAAGGATGGCGAATGACTGCCGTTGATTAGTGATGATTCTAGTCTCGTAACAGCAGGAGCTTTAGTCCCCATTTTGACTGCTATATCTGCTTGACTTAGCCCAGCATTTTTACGGGCTAATAACATTTCTCGAATTAGATTAAACTCTGGTGCTAAGGCATCATA
>JARCMB010000037.1 GCA_030248825.1 Pseudanabaenaceae cyanobacterium MP8IB2.15
ACGCCGAAGGATACAAAGGTGTGATTGGAACTGATATTGTTTTCCCAAAAACAGGTGCTTATGAAGTCAAACTAACTGGTAGCCCTAAATCAGGCGCAATGTTCAAGCCATTTGAACTGAAGTTCGATATTACGGTCGCTAGTAAAAAGTAAACAATTAAGGCAGTTTCTGGCAAAAAAATTCCCCATTCCAAAGAGTCCCCTAAATCCCCAAATTCTGGGGGGCTTTGATTGTCAGAACCCCCAGCATTGGGGGCAGGGGGCTGAGTAGATTCTTTAAGGGAAATCTCCTTAGTCTGTCTTAGGGATCGAAGCGTCTATGGCGAACTTGACTGGATTGTTTTAGTGGACTTCATACTAGCAAAGCCAATTAGTTGCAGTTGTCCACTTGTAACTTCAAACTTCAACACTCGTGCGGTAATGCCTTTGGCTTCTAACTGGCGTAAATCTCCGATCCGATTTAAGCCTTGGATGAAACGGTTAGTGATTTGATCTGGGATGCTTACACCCTGAAGATCGATGCGTGGCGCAGATAATTCGATCCGAGTACCACCGACAATTCTAATGCCTGTTTCTGCGGCGATCGCTAGTGGCTCTGTAACTTGTTTTGATAATTGATTTGGAGACTGACTGGGTTGCTGAGGCAGAGGACGTGGTTTGGCGATCGTCGTTACCCGAATTCGATCTCCGCCCAGAAACTTAACTTCGGGGTTAATCAAATCAAAAATCTCAGCCCCACCATTAGAACCAGGCAATTCAATTCGCAAGCCTTGAAATGAATTGGTCACAATTGGCGATCGAAGTAAATTTGTCAGGTCGGTATCAGTGACGACGACTCGCACCGCCGCTTGAGCAGGTTCTAGCAATTCGAGATTGCCCGACTGTAAAGTAGCAGGATTGATACTAATTGGGTCGGTCTCTAGATCGATCGCTTGAATGCGGAGGATTGGTAGCGGATATACTCCCCTTCCTGCCACCCGAATTCGATCGACTCTCCCTTGAAGAATTTGAAAGTTAGGCGTATTGTCTACTCTTACTTCTAACTGTTCGGCATAAAATAACTGACCGCGCAGTAAGTCGGTCGCAGTTTTATCAATTACAAATCCAGGTGCGCCACCCAAACCCAATAAACTCGTCAAAACCGCCGCTAGAATTTCCATATAATCTTTAAAACCTCTCGATCGATGGAAATTTATTGTTAGTTTGATGATTATTCTGGGACTTTGCGCCTTCGCCACAGGTGCGGGGGGTGGGGATGACTTTGCCAGGATTAGCGATCCCTTGTCGATCGAATACCAGCCGAATCCATGACATCGTTTCTAGATCCGCAGTTGAGAACATCTCAGGCATATAGCATTTTTTGTCAGCACCGATGCCATGTTCCCCAGAAATACTACCCCCGACTCTGACGCAGAGCTTGAGAATTTCGCCACCCAATTCTTCAACTCGTTCCAATTCCCCTTCGATCGAATTGTCATAGAGAATCAGCGGATGGAGATTGCCATCACCTGCATGAAAAACGTTTGCGATCGGATATCCAAATTTTTTGCTCAGGTTCTCAATCTCATTCAGCACGAATGGGAGTTTGGTACGCGGAATCACGCCATCTTGGACATAATAGTCGGGGCTAAGTCTACCTGCGGCGGCAAAGGCAGCCTTGCGACCTTTCCATAGTCTTAATCGCTGCTCGGCATCGGTGGCAGTGGTGATGTTACGTGCGCCATTTTTGCGGCACATCTCGGCGATGCGTTGGGAGTTCTCGGCAACTTCGATTTCGGAGCCATCGACTTCTACTAACAAGATCGCCACAGCATCTCGCGGATAGCAGCCCGTAGCGACCACATCCTCAACCGCGTTGATACTGATGTTATCCATCATCTCCATACCTGCGGGGATTATGCCTGCACCTGTGATGTCAGAAACAGCTTCGGCGGCGGCTTCGATACTGGCAAAATCAGCTAAGAGCACATGAATCGCTTCAGGGATTTTGAGAATCTTTAGGGTAATCTCGGTGGCAATTCCCAATGTACCTTCGGAGCCGACAAATAGCCCTGTAAGGTCATACCCAGGCATTTCGGGAATCTTACCGCCGACATCGACGATCGAACCGTCAGGCAAAACTAATTTCAAACCCAAAACGTGATTAGTGGTCACGCCATACTTGAGGCAATGTACACCACCTGAGTTTTCGGCGACATTCCCACCGATCGAACAGATAATCTGACTGGAAGGATCGGGCGCGTAATAAAACCCCGCCCCTGTAACAGCTTGGGTTACCCAGTTATTAATCACGCCTGGTTGGACGACAACACGCTGATTTTCCAGATCGACCTCAATGATCTTTTTCATCAATGCCGTCACAATCAACACCGAGTTCTCGACTGGCAAAGCTCCGCCCGATAATCCTGTGCCCGATCCTCTCGCCACAAATGAAATTGAGTTTCGATCGCATATTTTCACGATCTCAGACACTTCCTCGGTAGTCTTGGGCAGCACGACAATCTCAGGCTGCTGGCGATAACTAGTCAAGCCATCACATTCATAGGCAATCAAGTCTTCACGGGTTCGCACTACTCGCTTTGCCCCGACGATCGATTCAAATTGTTGGGCGATTTCTAGCCAGTTGATTTTCGTACTTTGCTCTTCTAGAACCAGCATGATTTTCAGGCAGTTTACGGCATTAATTCCCCAATCATACACCGCAGCCAGATTCTGTAAGTTTAATTAATTTAATTAATTGAGTCACATGAGCTTAGGTAGGGCGATCGATTATCTTAGATTCGATCGGGGTCAATTCCCATTGCGATCAGCCTTTCAGCCAGACGTTGGGCTTTTTGTTCTGCTTGTGCTTGTTTTTGTTCTGCTTGTACTTGTCTCAGCTCAGCCTCTGTTTGTTTCAGCTCAGCCTGCTCTTTCGCAAGACGTTCTCGATCGACGATCGACTCAGCCTTTACTGCCCTTTCATCACCAGTCAGCAGCAAATTGCCAGATTCATCCCACCAGCGCAACCAAGAAATTCCAGCATCTTCCTTAATCCCCAGCTCAACACCCATGGGCGTTATGGCAAAGTGACCACGATCGTTGGGCTGAATCTTCTCATATCGACCATCGATTAAATGATAGACCTCTATACTGCTTTTCCAAGGTTCAAAAATCGCATAAAAAGGAATGCGAATCGCCTGTTCGTAAACCCAGAATTTACCTACACTCTTTTTCTTTCCTGTCTTTTCGTCAGCCACATCTTTTTCAGGTGGTGGCGAAGTATCTCTCTCTTCTAACCCGTTCCCAGAAACAAACTCGATCGCAATTAAGGGAGCCACAAACTCCTTCCACAATACATATGAACGACGAAATTCTCCATCCAAGAATGGCGGCACGTTGGGCACATAAAACCAATCGGGTGCTTCTGCGCCTTTTTCGGGTGGCTCTGTCATCCGCCAATAAATACCGCTATCTTGACCAATGCAGTAGCGTCCATCGGGATGTAGTTTCTGTAAGATTGGTTCGATCGAGCTGGTTAAAACGATGCCTTGTGGGTGTTCTTGAAAGTTTTTCACAAAGGTTCCGTCTGATTCTGGCAGTTGTTTATGATCGGGGAGACTGAGTAAAGTTGGGCGAACTAGGTTTGAGGCAGTATTTGATGTATTAGTCTGTGTTGTCAGGGTTTGAGTGCTTTCCATCGTCATGCTAGGGTACACATTGATTCCACTTTAACATGCCCCAAAGTTTTACTGGTTTTTAGAAAAAAGGGATAATCTGACGGATAAATTTGCGTAATTTTAAGACATCGATCGTATCGCGGACTTTTTGAGAGACTAGGGCTTCGGGTGGGAGTTTGGCGATCTGTTCTTCGAGATCTTCTCGCAGTTCGATATACTCCTTGGCTGTGAGTAACTTGCCATCAACAGGCGATCGAGCTGTGGTGTAGATTTCGGTGCGGAGGATTTCTTCAGGCAGATCATCAGACTCCTGAGCTAAAGCATTAGAGCTGAAGATTAACGGCAACAGGATCGCGATTGCCCAAGGGACTGAGAAAAGTTTTGATTTATGCATGATTATTTATGGCTTCAAGTCCAGTCGATTCGGGTAATTCCCACAGCCGCCAGGGATTGTTTTTCTGGTCTTAGGCCCACCCCAAGCACAAAGGTACTGGCGATTTTCCTCAGACAGGTCGATCGAATTACTGAAGTCAGCTTCTTCGACCACAGCCCCAGTATATTGACCCGTTTCAAAGTTTGGTATCGCTGTTCGATCGCGTGGTGAGGCAGTCGCCACATTGCCATAAAACAGCTTGACTCGGCTAAGGTCAGTCGCTCTCAGCTTAGATTTTGCCAATAAAGCCCCACTGAGATTCGCACCTGTGAGATTACAACCACTCAAGTCAGTTTTAATCAAATTCGCGCCACTGAGATCGCAAAACCGTAGGTCGGTATGAGTGACATCCTTCCCCGCCAGCATCATACCCAGATTGATCACCCGCACGCCAGAACTTAAGTCCACCATGTAGCCACCAGAGCCATCCAAGATTGCCCTTCCCAATAGACCATCGCGCTTCAAGGGCGTGAGTAAATTCGCACTAGAGAGAAATCGCACGATCTTGGCTTTGCCCTCCGCATCAGCCCCACCCAACAGAGCCGATGTCCGAGCTTGGGCGATCGCGCGTTCCAACGGCCAATCTTCCATCTGACCTTGGTCGTCTAACACCAAATCGGAAATGCCTTGAAAGTAAGCATCGATCGTTTGCTGCTGCGTGATCGCATTTTGCTGACCCGTCAGCTTTTCGGAAATCTCATTTTGTCGCCAGGCCACCCAAACCGCTAAAATCGCGATCAAAATTTGCCCGACTGCGCCCAGAGCATCCCATCTCAGGCTATTGAACCAATCACTAAACGCACTATCCCAGCCAGTGAGATGGACTAATACTAGCAGGATAATCCCGGTCAAAATCAATGACAGAGTAACCTCCCAATGCTTGCCTAGAGGGGAGTTGGCAACTGAGCGTTGGATCGCAGGTAGTAAAATTGGAGACGCAGTTAACCCTGTGATAATAATGCCGACCCAAGTTAAACGTTCACGATCGGAAAAAATACCTGTAATGGCGATCGCGGTCGCTACAGAGGCGATCGACAGCAAAAAAGACTTGGTTGGGGGTGGCAAGGAGTTCAAACGCAGCTCTCAGCGACAGAATTAGTAACAGAAAAATGACATGATAAAGATATAGTAGCAACTGTGTGTTAGAACGCAAAGTCATGACTCTGACCCAAAATCAAAATTCCGTCACAACTTCTCAAGTCACAATTGGCACAACTCGCACCGTCGGGCGTGGGATGCAGGCTGTGGGGCTGTTTGCGATCAGTGCCGTGATTCTGTTGGGCGGTCTAGGCACTAGACTAGTTTTTTTGCAGTTAATCCAAGGCGATCGAAACCGCCAACTTGCCGAAAACAATCGGATTCGCCTCGTCCCCAAACCACCTGAACGTGGTCGTATTCTCGATCGAAAAGGCAAACTGATGGCAACCAGTCGTCTTGCCCATGTGGTTTACCTGTGGCCGACAGCTCAACCAAAAGAAAAATGGGCCGCCACAATTGCCAAGCTATCCCAACTAATGGGAGTATCGGCTGCTGAACTCACCCAAAAGCTAGAGCAAGAAGGATATGGTTCACCCAATCTGGTGCGTGTTAGCGGTGCGATCAGCCCCAAACTCGTCACCCGCTTAGCCGAGCACCTTTGGGAACTCCCCGGCGTGCAAATTGACCCCGAATCGGTGCGCTACTACCCGAATGGTGATGTCGCCGCACATTTGCTCGGTTACGCTGGTGAACTCACGCCAGATGAACTGAATGAGTTAAAGAAAAAGAATTATCGTTCTGGTGATGTGATCGGCAAAGCAGGTGTAGAGTGGTCGTTTGAGTCAAAACTACGCGGCACATGGGGCGGACAGC
>JARCMB010000288.1 GCA_030248825.1 Pseudanabaenaceae cyanobacterium MP8IB2.15
TATGTCAAAAATGAGTTTGGTGGTTTTTACAAATCGATGTTCCAAACTGCTTACACCAAAGAAGGGCGCAATATCGCTTTCCTCGAATATGCTTGGGATATATCAAACTGCGATCCCTGCTCAGCCGAGCCTCTATCGCCCGAAGAACTCAAACAAGCTGGAGCTTTTTGGCTGAATCAATCTTCACCTAATCGATCCTCATCCAATAGTACGTTCATCACCCGCTTACACGTTCGCTACACCCGCAATAAATTCCCTGAAGATTTGATGTTCAAAGAAACTCCTAACCGCGAACAGTTTCAGGGTAGATATGTGTTGCGTCATGCCTTTGCAGGTGCAGCAAAATGCGAAGCGGGTAACCAGTACCGCAAATCTCTGGTGCAACGCCAAGAAAAAGAAGTCCAAACGCTTGCCAAGTTGACAGGATGGAATACTCAGGAAATTCGTAAGAAAGCAAATATCACCCAAGCTCCAAAACCATTCTGGGAAACCATCTGGCGTTAAGGAGATTTCCTTCAAAGAATCTACCTAGCCCCCTGCCCCCACTTCGACAAGCTCAGTGCATCGCAATCCTGGGGGTTCTGAAATCAAAGTCCCCAGAATTGGGGATTTAGGGGCTTCGGAATGGGTAATTTTTTTACCAGAAACCGCCTAACCCTTGCGTTTCATTCGATCGACCTCTGCTTGGAGATCTTCAATCTGACGACGCAACCGATCTGGCTCACTCTCTGGCTTGGGCGGTGGATTTGTTGGTTCTTCGACCTCGACATCAACAGCACCACTAGCCCCAGCCCGTTTGTAGTTGCCCAGACGAATCTGACGATATTCTTCCGAGCCAGCCCAATCACGAATATAGTGCAGTCGATCGACAGGAAAAGGATGACTGAGCATCGAGGTTGGGCTACCTGAACCGTTGTAAAGCAGAAACTTATAAACTTGATTGAGATTGTCTTTGTCTAATTCCCTATAGTCTTCGGATTGGCGAATAAACTCAGGCATACTCACCTCATGGGCATAGGCATGACTACCACCAGAGATTTTCATCATCGTGCTGATTACCGTGTCGATATCGTCTGTCACCAACAAAGTCGCTCGATCGGACGACAACTCAGCTTTGCGCCGCCATTCAAAGAAAGCATAAATCAAGCCACTGCTGATCAATCCACCCAAACCAAAAGTCATTTCACTGATCGCAGATACCACGCTCATTGCCCACATTGCCATCTGAATCAAAATCGTATGCCCACACTTAATATGTCCCAGTTCGTGAGCCAGCACCGCTCGAATTTCGGACTCATTCAGTAAATCTAAGATTCCAGAGTTAAGCACAATGTAGGGTTTTTCTTGCCCAAGCGCGTAGCTGTTGGCGATGGGGTTCTGGGTCACAAATAAAACTGGTTCTGGGAAAACGTCCAGATCCCTCACGCTTTCCCGAAACAGCCGATAGATCGTGGCATATTGGCGCGGCCCCACCTGAATACTGTTACCTGTGTGGTAGATCAACTGGGGACGTTCGTAGAGAAATTCGACAAATTTACTAGCCAGCAGATCGAAGCCTGGAACGCTGCGGAGGGTCTGTTCTGCCTGTCGATCGAGCGGATGTCTAAAAGCTTCACCGGAAATTCCTGTATATGTTGGCATGGCTTGATAATAGTTTCGATTAGTGTCTAAATTAATGACTAACAATGAGCAACTAGCACTGATAATTGATCTTTGAAAGTTGGTTACATTTTGGCACTTATATTTTGGCACAATGACATCAGGTGAAGGCGTTACAGTTTGGTTTACAGGACTGAGTGGATCGGGGAAAACTACGATCAGCCGAGAGTTAGAGCAGGCACTGCTTGAACGCAAGTTTAAGGTTGAACTGCTCGACGGCGATATTATCCGCACCAACTTATCAAAAGGGCTGGGTTTCAGCAAAGAAGATCGAGACATCAACATTCACCGCATTGGTTTTGTCGCAAACTTGCTCAGTCGCAACGGCGTGATTGCAATTACGGCGGCGATCAGTCCTTACCGCAACGTTCGCGATCGAGTACGGGCTTCAATTAAGAATTTTGTCGAAATCTATGTGAATGCGCCCCTAGAAGTCTGCGAGTCTCGTGATGTTAAAGGGATGTATGCTAAAGCCAGAGCAGGCGAGATCAAAGGTTTTACTGGCATAGACGATCCCTACGAACCACCTTTAAATGCTGAAGTTGTTTGCTATACCGATCGAGAGACGGTCTCGGAAAGTGTGGCAAAGTCGATCGCTAAGTTGGAAGAGCTAGGGTATATTTAATAAGTTTTAGTTAGGCAAAAGCTGATATTTACTTACATCTGTACTAAGGTTAATATCTAAGTTAGATTTACTGATATGCTTTAGGATTAAACTGATAGCATACGTGCTGAAAAGTAATAGCTACTCAAAGCAGATGTTACATTAAGTATCACACCTTGCTGGAGTAGTGAAAAAGTGGAATTCCTGTAAGACTAGGACACAACCTCATGCCATCAGACTTGCCATCAAGCTTAGGTGCTCAAACTGGAAATAAAGGCTCAGACGATCGAAGTCAAAACGCCTCAGGCAATCCTGATGCAGCAAGTCCTGATGTCGAAGATATTGACTGGCTCATCCTATCAGATGTAAGTTCTCGCTTCGGCGATAAAATTTCAGGCAAGTCCACTTATCTTCAGATCCCAAAAAGCTCAGAAAATAAGTCTAATGGCAATTCCAATAGTATTTCTCAAGGGAATTCCAAATCAAACGGCACATCAGATCTTCAGGAGGATATCGATTGGCTGATCCTGTCGTCTGAACCTGAAGCCCCAACATCGCCAAATCTTTCAAATGGTCACTTAGATAATTCTTTAGAAACTCCATCTGTAATTCCAGTCGATCGAAGTTCCGATCTTCTAGAGATCGAACAGGAGTTAGATAATTCGGATTGGTTAGATCGGCATGGATTAATTTCTGAGTTTCAACCAGAGAGTATTGAAGAACTCAGTTTAAACGAAGATTTAGACATATTAGATAACTCTGATTGGTCTGTTCTGCCAGATCTTGATGAAGATATCTCTGGGAGTTTACTGCCTGACGATCGAAATCCAGATCTAAGTCTAGATCTCAGTGATAATCTCGATCCAGAAAATCTAATCCCAGATGATCTAAGCGTAGAACCAGATTTCCCGCTAGAATCTGTCGGCCTAAGCCCTACCCTAGAAGCTGATGAATCTGAAAGTTGGTCAGATAATCTAGATCCTTTAGACTTTGATGCCTTAGATGAGTTGGGTGATGAAATCGAGGAATCAGCCGATCTAGATGAAGCTTACGATCTAGACACAGACTGGTCAGACACTTCCAACAACTTTGATGTTAGTGATAATTTGAGTGGTGATTTTGATAGTCCTGCTAATCTCTCAGAGCCAGATCGAGATCTAGTAGATCGGGTCGATCGATCATCAGGTTTCGATCGTGAAGAATTATCCGCAGATGCTTTTGATCAATATGCCGAATCCTCGAATGAGTTTTCTCATGATCTTGAAGAAGATTTTGAGGATGATGTCTCGTCGGACTGGTCGAATTCATCGCCAACCGACCATGATGCTTTATCTGAGATTCCAGACGCTTTTTTCGATCGATCAGAAGATCGATCCACAGAGGTCGAAGCCCCAGATCTGCATAGTGTTGACTGGTCGAACCGATCGGAACCCGATATTGAGATCGATCCAGAAATTGACGTAGAGATTGATGCCTTTGCTGTAGCAGGTCTTAGCAGTGAATCCGAGTCAGGTTCTCATACAGTAGATTGGTCAGATCCAGAGGAAGAGCAAGAAAGATTCGATAATCCTAGCGACGGTTTTGGCGATAATTTTGGAGTCGATCGCACAATCGAGCAAGAATCAATCTCTGCCCAAAGTAACGAGGTGGACTGGTCAGAATCGACAGAATCAGATGCTGAATTTATATCTGAATCTATTTATACTGAGGAAGATGCTTTTTCTAACATCTCATCGGTAGAAACATCTGAGCCAGAAAATATTAATATTGGGGTCGAAGATTTCGCTCCTGCATATCCAGACTCTGATTACACTAATCCGATCGAATCGATCGATCATGCTTTTGATATCCCCGACCTAGGTGATGCCGAGATTTTTGAAGAAGATGATTTAACCTCTTATCTCCCAGAACAGTTGGTTGAAGAATCTTCAGATTATTTAGATAATTCTGCTGAAGCATTAGACGCTGAATTGGCTGATCAGCTAGCCCAAGAAATTGAAAATGTCGAGGAGATGTTCGATGATGTCTCTGGAGATATCAGTATAGGATTTACCGATGAAGATATTCTTGAACAGCCTGAGCCAGCTCCAGAATATTTGCCAGATCGAGAATATTCGATCGAGCACAGTGCTAATTTCGATCAGGCAGTAGAGTCGATCGAGTCAGAATTTGATGACTTTGATTTTACTGAGATCGATGAGGAATTTGCGGCTGAAGATTTAGCCGAGATCGATTCCAACTTAAATCCTCCGACTAATATCGATCGGGCAGTAGAGCCGATCGAATCAGAGTTTGATGACTTTGATTTTACTGAGATCGACGAAGAATTTGATGCAGAGTTTAATCCAGCCCAGCCTCTGCCTGAAACCAATGGTTCTAGCTGGCAGCCCACAGAAGAAGTAGTAGATCCTCCACTATCCCAAACTTCAGATCTCGATCGAGATTCATCCGAGCAGCCACCATCGTCGATCGACGATGGTGGCATGACCGATCGGGAAATGTTTGATGCGGCAATCTCTGATTTAGATAATTCCGACTGGTCTGCACCTGACGACATGAATGAAGCTAGCTATACGAGCTTCGATGAAGGGGATTATGACGAGAATTATGGTACTGAACCATTAGCTAACACCAGTGAGATCTCGATCGAGCAACCAATCGATCTCGATCATGGTATCTATAGTGAAGTAGATCAAGTCGATCATACTGACAGTGACAAGATTGATTTAGTCCATCAAGAGACAGATCGAGCAGCCCATGATTCATATGTCGATGAATATTCGGATTATTATTCTGGAGAAGAATCGATCGCTGAAACGCCCATATCCGAGACTTCAGACGATTCTTTTGGTGAAAACTGGGCAGATAGCATCAGTGATGAATTTGTGCATGACTTCGATGAGGAATTTACAGATGAAGAATTAGGGCTATCCGAAACTTTAGATAGTGAAATTAAAAAATGGTCTGAAGCCGCAAATCAAGTTGATACAGCTTTTGAAGAAGATTTTATCAACAACGCACTTAATAAAGCCTTAAATATTCGAGAATCTGAAGTTGATGATACCAACTGGTCACCTTCGCCTGACTTTGACCTAGATTTCGATCTAGATATGACAGAGCAGATCGGGCAGATTGCCGATCCTAATCCCTCAGAATGGCGTGACAAACCAGAACTCAAGGATGAAGCCTATAGTGCGATCGATCATGCACTCGATCATCAAGATCAGGCAGTCGATAGTGTGGCGCAAAATATCAGTTCATTCAAACCTTTGCCACTGCCTCCCTTACCTCGATCGAACCCAAATCGATCTCAACCAGCAAATCTTGTACCGAATGCGGCTAATTCAGCAAATCCTCCCCAAGTTATTGAAGCCAGAGGAGCCTCTCAAAATCGAAGTGGTTCAGGTGCAAATGGCGCAAGCTTACCTCTACCGCTTCCACTATCCCGCAAACCTGAGAATTCGCCTCCTAGAACTAGGGAGAATCAAGGTACAGATAGAAATCCGAAACCCACCCAAGCTAAAAGTCCTGATTGGTTTGAGTCATTTCATAATCACGAACAAGATGGCAGCAGCCCTGAACCAAGCACCGAAAGCTTTGGCATTGATGATCTTGAATGGTCTAAGTTACTGGAGACAGATAACGACACTTCAGGTGGGATCTTTGAAATTCAAGATCGAGGGATCACAACAGATCATGCTAGTAACGGTGGAAATAATTTCAACAATTCGTATATGGAGCAGGCTACCCAAGCACTTCCGCGTGGGGTAGATTCATCGGGAAGATTTAAGCCACAACCCTTTAATAACTCTGCAAATAACTCGCCGAGCCTGCCATATTTTCAGCCTGTAGCAGAGACCGCAAATACACAAGCAGTCCCACCTGCTCATACAGAGCCAGTTAAAGCTAAAGCAGTTAAACCAGCTCGATCGCGCCAGGGCAAAGAAATTAACTTAGAAACAATTTGGCAGAAATATCTCAAGCTGCCTGCTATTTTAATTAGCATTCCTGCCGCCCTATTCGGGGTTTTCTCTATCCCTCCTGTCCAAAAATTTGCGCTTGAATTGGGGCTTAAGATCCAACTGGTGAAGGATGTTAGTGGCAAGAATTTAGAAGGGGCTAATTTTCAAGATGCTGTGCTCAAGCAGGTCAATTTTAGTAACGCTAACCTGAGTGGAGCTAATTTCACGAAAGCTAATCTCAACCTTGCTGACTTTAGTGGAGCTGACCTTACCAATGCTAACTTGATAGGAGCCAGTCTTCAAGGATCCTATTTGAGGGGATCTAAAATCGGTTCTAAAGAGGCAAAAAACGAAGCTAAGCTTGATAGTCAAGATCGGCTGATGTGGCAAATTGTCAACTTACCACAAGCAGGCCGAAATCTAGCAGGTCAAAATTTATCTTGGTTTAACCTCAACTCAGCAAATCTAAGAAATGCCAACTTAACCAAAAGCAAGCTAATCGGGGTTGATTTTCATAAAGCTGACCTGAAAGGTGCTAACTTTGCTGGTTCCGATTTAACCGCAGTTAATTTTGTTGGCACAAATCTAAAAGGGGCAAATCTGAGTGGTATTAGCTTCACCAAGACAAAAAGCCCAAAGAGCGATAACACGACAATCTGTCCTAATGGCAAAAAAGGCCCCTGTAGCTTTTAAA
>JARCMB010000289.1 GCA_030248825.1 Pseudanabaenaceae cyanobacterium MP8IB2.15
CTGCGTTCCTTGCCCTGAGAGGTTGGCTATGAGTATTGCAGGATGCGAAGAAAAAACCGCCCTAGAACGGCGGGGCTTTAGACCCAATTTCTTGGTAAATAGATTAGCAACAGTCATTATTAGGAGAAAACTAAAATGCACATCAGCTATCGACTAAACGCTGACGAACTTGATAATAATTTTTTAGAAAGTTTGAAAGCCGCTTTTCATGGCAAAGCCATAGAGATTGTCGTATATGAAAGCGATGAAACCGCTTTTCTTTTAGAACATCCAACTAACAGGAAAAGGTTACTTACTGCGGTTGAAAACATCAAAAATCGTAACAACCTTGTCGAAGTTAGCTGGGACAGCATCTAATGAAGCGCAAGATTTTATTTGAAGCAGATGCTTTTGCTGACTTCAACGAATGGGCAAAGATCGATCGCAAAATTTATAACAAAATTGTCGAACTGCTTAAAGACATTGAGCAATCGCCATTTTTAGGAATAGGCAAGCCAGAACCCCTCAAATATGAACTCAGTGGTTTCTGGTCAAGACGCATTAGTGATGAGCATCGTTTAGTTTATCAAGTTAGCGATCGAGAGATTTTCATCGCTGCTTGCAAAGGTCACTATGACTCCTAATTTGCCTCTACGTTAAAACTCGTCCAGTCTCGCTATGCCAAGTCTTACCGATCATGACCATCCATCGCTTCTCATCACGCCGTCAGAAACTCGATCGCACCTTTCTCTGTGAAAAATTGCAAGGCGCACAAGCCTACGATCGCATCGCAGGTTACTTTAGTTCATCGATGCTCGAAGTTGCTGGCGAAGCGATCGCCTCCATGACAGGCATTGTCAGGATTGTCTGCAACTCTGACCTGAACGTGCGCGATGTCGAAGCCGCCAAATCCGCCGCTAACTATGCCCTGCGCCGCGAATGGTGTGCATCCGAACCCGAACAAAAAATCTTAGATGGCAAAGAAAACGGCAAAGATCGCTTTGCGAAGCTTTACCAAGTATTGCGATCGGGCAAAATGCAAGTCAAAGTCTTACCCCGCGACAAATTTGGACTCGTGCATGGCAAAGCAGGTGTAATCACCCTCGCTGATGGTACGCAAACCTCATTTATGGGTAGCACCAACGAAACCTATCACGCTTGGAAACTGCATTACGAGCTACTCTGGGAAGACGATGACCCCGAAGCAATTGAATGGGTACAAGAAGAATTTAATAGCCTCTGGAATCATCCCCTTGCTTTACCCCTTGCCGATTTTGTGATCGAAGACATCGGACGGATCTCGCAACGCACTGTCATTCCTAGCATCGAAGCTTGGCGCGAAATTCCTGATGCGATCGCCCAAGCAGGGGCAACCATCATCGAAACCCCAGTCTATCGTCAAGAATATGGACTCTGGGAACATCAAAAATATTTTGTCAACATCGCATTTCAAGCACACAAAA
The DNA here is from genome assembly GCA_030248825.1 of Pseudanabaenaceae cyanobacterium MP8IB2.15. Taxonomy (GTDB): domain Bacteria; phylum Cyanobacteriota; class Cyanobacteriia; order Pseudanabaenales; family Pseudanabaenaceae; genus JARCMB01. The sequence continues at coordinate 1,443 of JARCMB010000289.1, forward strand.
CCCCACATGGAGCGCGTTATATCCTTGCCGATATGGTGGGCTTAGGCAAAACCATCCAACTAGCGATGTCAGCAATGTTGATGGCACTCTATGGCGATAAGCCGATCCTGATCCTCGCGCCCAAACCTCTACTCTGGCAATGGCAAGAAGAAATGAAAACCCTGCTCGATCTACCTTCTGCGGTGTGGAATGGCAAGCAATGGGTCGATGAAAATGGATTAGATTATCCCGCGATCGGTGCAGAGGGAATTAAAACCTGTCCCCGTCGCATTGGCTTAGTTTCACAGGGCATCATCACCAGCAAATCCGAAGCAGGAGAATATCTCAAACAAATCCAGTATGAATGTGTAATCGTCGATGAAGCACATCGCGCCCGTCGAGAAAATTTAGGCGTAGGTTGCGAAAAAGAAGAATGCAAACCCAACAACTTATTGCAATTTCTATTTGATATCGCCGATCGCACCAAAAGCTTACTCCTAGCCACCGCCACACCAGTCCAACTAAATCCCATCGAAGCTTTTGACTTACTGCGCGTACTCGCTCAAGGCAATGACATGGTTCTAGGCAACACATGGAGCAACTGGCGCAATGCTGAAGGCTCATTACTCATGGCAAGAGGTGACAAAACTTTTTCAGAAACAGACCCCGAAAGCGATCGCCAACTTTGGTTATGGGTCTGCAATCCAATTCCTGCTTCATCCGAACACAAAACATTCTCTAAAATTCGCCGCACCCTCCAGCTCAAGGACACCGATTTCAATGCAGGGATGAACAAGTGGGACAAACTTCGCCTTGGTGAGAAACAAGAAATTCGTAGCTTAGCCGATATCTATGGCAAACAATACAATCCCTTCATTCGCCATATCATCCGCCGCACCCGCGAATATCTCGAAAATACCTACGATCCAGAAACAGGCGAACCCTATCTCCAACCCGTCCGTGTCCAGCTATTAGGCGAAAATGATACTGATGCGATCGCCCTTACTCCTTATCTGCGAGATGCCTATGCGATCGCTGAAGAATTTTGTCAGTCCGTCAGCCAGCGCATGAAAGGATCGGGATTTTTAAAAACCCTGTTGCTACGCCGTGTTGGTAGTTCTATTAATGCAGGCATGATTACCGCTCAAAAGCTGCTAGGTAAACAAGATGATTGGGATGAAGAAAATGAAGATGAAGACCCTCACCCCCTAGCCCCCTCTCCCATGAAGGGCGAGGAGGGACAGGACTCTTTAAGTCCCTCTCACGTTCTGGGAGAGGGATTTAGGGTGAGGGCAAAAACCAGTGAATTTGCCGACAAAATTACATCTGAAGAATCAATTCTTCTCGAAAAATTTATCCAACATCTCAAAGTCGAACAGGACAATGACCCCAAATATAACGTAGTCAAAGAACTTCTACTAGATCGCAATTGGCTGGATCTAGGCTGTATTATCTTTTCGCAATATTTTGACTCTGTATGGTGGCTTGCCAATCAACTTACCCGCGATCTACCAAACCAAGAAGTAATCGGTATTTATGCAGGTGGACAAAAATCTGGACATATTTGTAACGGTGAATATACCCGTTGCGATCGCAATGTCCTCAAAAAAATGGTGCAGTCAGGTGAAATTCGACTCATCCTTGGCACGGATGCTGCCAGTGAAGGGTTAAACCTGCAAAAACTAGGTAGTCTAATCAATCTCGATTTACCTTGGAACCCCACCCGCCTCGAACAACGTAAAGGTAGAATTCAACGGATCGGTCAAACCCGCGAGACAGTCCTTGTCTACAATATGCGCTACAAAGGCTCAGTCGAAGATCGAGTGCGCGACCTCCTAAGCGATCGACTGCAATCGATTCATCAAATGTTTGGACAAATCCCTGACACCCTCCAAACGATTTGGGTAGATGAAGCATTAGGCGATCGGGCAGAAGCGAAACAGACCATCGATAAACTTCCTGACCAGCATCCCTTTGAAATGAAATACAACCAAATTCAAACTAAAGTTAACTGGGAGTCCTGCACTCAAGTTTTAGATAGTAGCGATCGTAAAAAAGCACTTTTGCAAAGTTGGTAATTATGGGCTTGGATGGTCACTAGCAGGTGAGCGATTCTATGGACTATGCCAAACCCACACTGCAACCGACTGACTTAGCCATGTGGAGTAGCCTTGCCAGAAATGTTCATCTAAAAAATCTTTGCTCGAATCACCAGATCGAAAATAACCAACTAATTTCAGCTTGTTTGCCGATATGTGGTTATGTGATTAATTGAGTATACATTGCAAATTATCCCCTAGAACATCAACCAGCCAACTGCTTGAACTTACCCTCAACCGAGCGAAGCCGATCGACATTACAGAAACAGCGCACGGCTGAACGCAACTAATGAGAGACGTGTCGATCGCAACTAGATAACTGCAACTGGGATTTCGTATCCATAGGTCTGTGATGTGTCGATCGCGCCTATGGCGACAAACAAGGTAGTTAAAAACAAAAATCAAATCCAAAAGGTCTGCTGACTAATAGCAGACCCAAACTAATAATCTTCCTAGCACCTAAATTTAGGTTTTCTTGGCAAAACTCTCTTCGGAAAGAGCGCTTTTGGGTAGAATGCGGACGATTTCTTCGATAGTTGTGATGCCTCTGGTGACTTTATCGATCGCTGAGATCCTAAAAGAAGAAAAATTAGTTTCTTGCAGATAGGGTTTGAGTTGTGAGAATGTTCCTTCATGGATCATTTGTTTGATTTTGGGATCTATCTCCATCACCTCAACGATCGCTTCACGCCCCAAAAAGCCTGTATTAGAACACTTATGGCAGCCCCGTCCTTTGCGATAGGCGGAAAGATCGACTCGATCGACAGATAATCCCAGCACTTGCAATTCTTTAGATGAGGGGATATGGGGTTCGGCACAGTGAGGGCAGACCCGTCGCACTAGGCGTTGTGCGACTACGCCTAACAAAGCATCTACAATCATTGCAGGATCGGGACCGATATTTCGCAAGCGGGGAATTGCTCCTGCGGCATCATTAGTGTGTAGCGTGGTTAATACTAAGTGACCTGTTAAGGCAGCCCGAACAGCAGTCTCAGCCGTTTCTTTGTCTCTTGTTTCGCCCACAAGAATGATATCTGGATCTTGACGCATAAGTGCTCGCAAAGCTGACTCAAAAGTCATGCCTGCTAAGGGATTGACCTGCGTTTGCGTAATGTTGCGGAGGACATACTCTACAGGATCTTCAACAGTCGCGACGTTAACGCCATCTGTGGCGATCGCTTGCAAACTGGTGTAGAGAGTGCTGGTCTTACCCGATCCTGTTGGGCCAGTCAGGACGATCATGCCTTGGGGTTGATTGAGCCAAGATGTATAGAGTTCAAGCGCGTCGGGCATGAATCCCAACTTGTCAAGAGTGGAAAATGGATTGTCCTGTGGTAAGAGACGAATCACAATTTTTTCACCATTTACACAGGGCATGGTGCTGACCCGCATATCCAATTTGGCAGATCGATCGTTATCTGACATGTATTGCTTAGCAATTCGACCATCTTGAGGGCGGCGGCTTTCCGCAATATCCAATTCTGCCATTACCTTTAGTGCCACAATAACTTTGCGACCAATTTCTACGGGCAAGAAAATCACAGGTTGTAACACGCCATCAATGCGATAACGGACACGAAGTCCTTCTAATGTTGGTTCTAAGTGGATATCGCTGGTACGGGAACGCAAGGCATTAGTGAGAAGAACGACGATCCGCTCTTCTTGGTCTGAAGCATTGGCAAGATGTAACTTTGCCACGTTGCCAACGTTCCCTCCGAGATCGGAGTTGCGAATGTCAATTTTGGTGGAAATAGTTGTCGCTGCCTTGAGATTTTGCTGACGGAGATATTCGCGATAGCTTTCTGTACTGATATTGATGATATAGATTTTAGAATCTAGCCGATCGACAAGAAGTTCGATCGATTCTTCGGTTAGAACGTTTGGGCTGGCAATGTAGTAGGTTCCCTGCCAGAGGAATAGCGGAATTAGCTGGAATTGTTCGCGGATGTTGGCGAGCGATTTCCAGAAGCGATCGATGACCTGAGGATCGATCGCGGCGAAGTCTATCGTTCCTGCTGGATCTATTAATAGAGGAATGGCTTCCATGGGAGAAATCTTGCCTTGAAGCAGCAGTTGTTGCGGTCTGACAGATGGAGGAGGATCGATCGGAGATTTCATAGCTTATTAACCTGTAAAAATAAGAGATTTAACGACGTGCCAGAATGGATGGAGCTAGAACTCCTTGCGGCCCAGTTAGGGTGGGATCGAAGTTGGGAATTGGTTGCGAATTGCAAGAGTTGTCGAGTTTGCATTTTTCGTGTTTTTTGCAGAAATTCTGGATTAAAACTGTCTTTTCAGATTTGTCATCGCCGATAAACTGACAGATTTCGGGTGGTTGGTAGCCGCACATTGATGTGAGGTTGATCGTTCTACCGTCTTTGGTGTGAAAGTAGCAGAGTGGGTTGCTCTCTTGAGCGGTCGAAGCTTGGGCGATCAGTGGATTGAAGGCACTGAGTGGAAGTGCTAGAGAAATTGCGGCGATCGAGATCGATTTCAGGCGTGACATAGACTTTTCCTCGAAATAATGAATGATCGAAAGGGAAAGCGCAGTGGAGCAGGGTGCGATCTCACTGCGCTGACTTTTAAGGGTTATGGCATGGGGTTAGAGCCAGGAGCATTACCCCAGACAACGGCACTGGCAATCCAAGTGTTTGTGCCTGAAATGCGATACCAACGGGCATCGGGTTTGCCAGCCCAGAGATCGTTAATCGGTTGTCCGTAAGTCCAGGCATCAAAGTTAACGGTTTGGTTGCCGCCGATGGTGCGGACAATAGAGGAAGCGGTAGTTGGGGCAGAACGCACATTCACACCACCAGAAGCGGTTCTGGCGGAGAAGTTGACGGAGATGATGTTGCCACCAGTGGAAGCACCATTAGTCGATCGCAAGGTAACTCCAGCATTTACCGACCATGGGGTAAAGTTGTACCCGTCGATATTGAAGTTCCGACTGGGAAATCCCATGTGTAAGTGAGGCCCTGTGGACTTAGCGCAATTGTTCCAAGGTCTGTCTGAGGCAACGGTACCGATTTTGTCGCCTAGCTTGTATGTCTTGCCAACAAAAATATCGCTAGTTGTAATGTGAATGAGAGAGAAGAACTGACCATTTGCGGCACGGAACTTAGCGGCGCGGTGATTGTTGCCAGCGTTGCATTGAGAAACTACGGTGGCATCGACTGGGGCGAGAACATCCTCGCCTCCTCTTAAACCGAAGTCGAGAGAATTCATGCCGTAGCCGTCATTATGCCAGCCTTGATTAATCACGCTGGTGACTGATGCCTTCCATGGAAATTTCCATGTCGCTGCCATGACAGCGTGTGCTTGAGCTAAAGAGATGCCGAACGTGGTGAGAGCGAAAATCGCAAGTCCGATGAATTTGGATCTTGATGTGGGCGACTTGGCGGATCTTTTTACTTTTAGATATTGAGTTTGCATACTGGTTGAGATTAGGGATAAGGTTTGCGTGTGAGATGATTTCCAGAGGTTGGATGTCGCTCTCATGTAAAACATATTTTCATTAATCTCTTCGATCGTCTGTGTGGTTTGGTGTTAGTTAAGTGTGAAGAAAAGTGAGTTGGTTTGATGACGCAAAAGCCTTGCCTGATAAGCATTACAAGAAAGAAAGGAAGAGGGTGAGTTTTGGTGAGAATGAAAATGGGAGAAAAAGTGAGATTTAGTGAGAGGGCTTGCTTTTAAGAATGGATGGCGTAGAATGAGAAAAACGCATTGATCTGAAAGTATGAACGAACAAAGCTTGCAGGCATACTCTGATTTGATTGACCGATTGGTAAGTTGTCCGAATGGGCAGGAAGAAGCGATC
>JARCMB010000290.1 GCA_030248825.1 Pseudanabaenaceae cyanobacterium MP8IB2.15
GACCCCACTCGCCCCGATTTACATTTGGGTCACGCTGTTGTGTTGCGAAAGATGCGCCAGTTTCAGGATGCAGGACATATTGCGGTACTGATAATTGGTGATTTTACTGCCCAAATTGGCGATCCTACTGGTAAATCTGAAGCCAGACCTCGACTAACTTCGGAAGAAGTTGCTTACAATGCCAAGACCTATTTTGAGCAAGCACGTAAAATTCTTGATTTCGATACGCCTGAGAAATTGGAACTGCGCTATAACAGCGAGTGGTTAGGCACATTAGATCTGCAAGTAATTATTAGTCTGCTCTCTAGCATGACGGTCGGACAGATGTTAGCAAAAGAGGACTTTTCCGAACGCTATAGTCAAGGTACGCCGATCTATCTGCATGAGTTTCTCTATCCACTAATGCAGGGTTATGACTCGATCATTATCAACTCCGATGTCGAATTAGGTGGTACAGAGCAGAAATTCAATATTTTAGTTGGGCGCGATCTGCAAACCCGTCGATCGGGTTCAGTCCAGTTTGGGCTATTAGTGCCGCTCCTTGTTGGTTTGGATGGTGTGCAGAAAATGTCCAAATCCCTCGATAACTATGTGGGATTGACTGAAGATCCGCTTTCGATGTATTCCAAATTAGAGAAAGTCCCCGATGCGCTTGTGCCCAGATACTTTGAGCTTTTAACTGATGTCGATTTGGCAACTCTCCCCACCAATCCCAGAGAACGGCAAAAGCTATTAGCTCTGACGATTACCAGCCAATACCACAGCCCCGAAGCTGCCCAACAAGCCCAGCAAGATGCCGAAAAGATCGTCCTATCGGGCAATACAACCGATCTAGGACAAATCCCCGAATTTGCCGTAGATAGCATCGCTAAATTCCCTGTACCTTTAGCCTATCTGCTCAAAGCCAGTGGCATGTGTAGCAGTAACAACGAAGCCAAAAGCCAAATCACAAATGGCGGTGTGCGCTTGGATGGCGAAAAGATTCAGGATGTCGATCGAGCATTTGCCAGTGCCGTCGAGCTTGCGGGTAAAGTACTTCAGGTAGGCAAAAAGAAATTTCTACGCTTGATCTAGACGTTAAGTATAAGTAACTCATATGTGACAAGTGATCGTAAAAAGAGTTGTAGGTGTTAAGTTAATTTATGTATTGCATAAATTAACTTTTCTTTATTAAAACATTAGGAAATTTAATCAGGAAGCCTTTACCTTTAATTAAGGATGACCACTTGGGAGGTTTGTTGTGATTATCAAAAGCTTTTTGGATGTACTAAAAACAGAAGGTATATGTTTATCTTCATTTAGCAATTCTAAGCCGCGTTCAACTGGCTTCTGTACTGATTCGTCTAAATTAGAGTTAACTTCAAATCTCGCCAAAAAAGATGAATTTGAAGATGGTGAAACACTTGAGAAATTTCTTGACTTTCTATGGCTTGAAGTAGAAGCAGAACCTTCTAAACTCGTTCCATATACGCAAGAAATGTACGATGAAGATATGGAGCTTGTTGCAGGAGTTCCCATCGACTAATGCATCCTTTAGAAAGAAATGGGTGGAAGATTTACTTTCACCCTACATTTGCGGCTCAAAGGTTGGCATTTAGAGAAAATGTTAACAAACTAAAGAGTAATTTAACCACCGAAAAATATCAAAGTCACCCAGATGTCAAGCATTTTGCTAATTTAATACGTGCCATTAAAGAAACTATCCCAGACAATCCTTTAGCTTCAGAATATGTCCTCAAGAACAATCTAAAATCTTACAGTCGTTTGAAGGGGAGGGGTGTTCCAGATAGAAGTAGACTTTTTTTTAAGGTTGATAATCAAGAAAAATCTATTGTCATTTTGTGGTTAGGATTCCCAAGGAAAGAAGGCAGTAAAAGTGACTGCTATGTTGTATTTGCTCAGATGGTTTCTCGCAATGAATTTCCTTCTGACATCAAGCAGTTGATCTCAATGTGTGGCAAAACAGAATAACCGTTGAACAAATTCCGTGGCGCATTCCCCGTCCTCGCGAAGCAGGGTGGGGTAGTTCATCCTCCAACCCTTAACTTGAGTCTGATACTGTTGATCTGAGCTTTGTTGCAGATTCCCCGTTACAGGGATTTTGTTGATAAAAGCTTGAGTTAGATTGATTGCAGGTAATTCGCTAACTTAATTCATCACATTGAACTAGAACCAAAAGCCGTGCAAAAGCAAAAAATTACAATAACAGAATTAGTCGCGCTTGACGATGCTGATGATTTCGCAGAGGAGTCTAGTGTTAGCAAGAAAGGGGGACGGAAAATCTGGCGATCGATATTTTGGTTAGTCCTGCTGGGTTCGATCGTTACAGGTGGATTTTTTACTTACAACTTTTTGACCGCAACCCCAAAACGCGATCGAAAGGTCAAGTCTGTTCTAGTAAAACGTGAAAGCTTAAACGTTACGGTCACAGCCAACGGTACGATCCAGCCCGACAAATCGATCAACGTTAGCCCCAAAAACTCTGGTCGGCTCAAAACCTTGCTCGTCAAAGAAGGCGAACAGGTGCAAGAAGGGCAAATCTTGGCGAATATGGATGACTCCAACCTCCAAGGACAACTGATGCAAGCCCAAGGACAGGTGGCAGCCGCCGAAGCCATACTGCAAAAGTTGCAAGCGGGAAATCGATCGCAAGAGATCGCCCAAGCTGCGGCAAACCTAAACTCAGCCCAATTAAATCTGCGGCAAGCTGAGAGTAACCTCAAGCAAAATCAGGACTTATTTAGTTCAGGCGCGATCGCTTCGAGAGATTTTGAGACATCTCGCACAACGCGAGACAGTGCTCAGGCTCAGGTAAGGCAAGCACAGCAGGCTCTCTCGTTACAGCAGTCAGGTGCGCGTCCCGAAGATATCGCCCAAGC
>JARCMB010000291.1 GCA_030248825.1 Pseudanabaenaceae cyanobacterium MP8IB2.15
ACGACAGAAAATGGAATAGATTTTCTAATCTTAACTTAATGGTGTCAAAATGACACTGCAAATCCTCGTGGACAGTCAAAACTCCAGCCCAGATTCTGACTGTCCGTGACTTAGAGAATTTAGATCCCAAGTACAGGCGCGATCGAACTCAGTTTCAACTTCGGATGATCGGCTTCAATTTGATCGAGATTCCAGCTATTTTTAAATAGTAATACGGGTCGATCGAAGCTATCTTTGACCACTAGAGTATTGAATAGTCTGCCTGTCTCTTCGAGGATATCCCAACCATTCTCCACCCAACGCGCCAACGAATAAGGCAATGTCTCCATCAGAGTTTCTACGCCGTACTCATTTTGCAAGCGGAACTGCACGACTTCAAACTGCAATTGTCCCACCGCACCGAGAATTGGATCGCGTTTCGCCTCATCAACGGAGTACATAATCTGGATCGCGCCTTCTTCTCGCAGTTCCGCTACACCTTTGCGAAATTGTTTGAACTTTGATGGTTCAGGCGATCTCAAGAACGCAAACATTTCAGGCGAGAAACTAGGAATACCAGCATAGACACGCTTTTTGCCGATATAGATCGTGTCGCCGATGGCAAAAGTGCCAGGATTATTTAGCCCAATTACATCACCTGCATAAGCTTCTTCGATCGCCTCACGATCTTGTCCAAATAGCTTCTGAGCATGGGAAAGCCGAATCGACTTACCACTACGGGCATGGCTGACCGTCATATCTTTCTCAAATTTACCCGAACACACCCGCACAAAAGCAATTCGATCTCGATGTCTAGGATCCATGTTTGCTTGGAGTTTAAACACAAACGCCGAAAACTCCTCATCGGTCGGGTAGATTTCACCAGCACTACTGTCGTGGGCAACTGGTTTGAGCGCGTGCTCTAAAAACGCCTTGAGAAATAGCTCTACGCCAAAATTTGTCATGGCACTACCAAAGAAGATCGGGGTCATAGTGCCCTGACGCAATGCCGCTTCATCCCACTCTGTGCCAAGTGTTTCTAGAACTTCTAATTCTTCTTGAAATTGCAGCCAAAGGTCTCGATCGATCATCTCTTCTAGTTGCGGATCGTCCAAATTTAGGATCGACACTTCCGCTTCTCGTTGCCCATGACCACTGCGTTTAAATAGATGCACCGTGCGACTGGCTCGATCGAATATGCCTTTAAATCGATCGCCTGTGCCAATCGGCCAGTTCATCGCATAGGTGGTTAGCCCCAGTTCTTTCTCGATTTCGTCTAGCAGTTCTAATGGTTCACGCGCTGGTCGATCGAGCTTATTGATAAACGTAAAAATTGGTAGCGATCTCATCTTGCAAACCTCAAACAACTTTCGGGTCTGCGGTTCCAAGCCTTTTGCCGCATCCACCAGCATCACAGCATTATCCGCCGCCGCTAGGGTGCGATAAGTATCTTCGCTGAAATCCTTGTGCCCAGGGGTATCGAGCAAATTTATGCAGTAATTATTGTAGTCAAACTGCAACACAGTCGAAGTGATCGAAATGCCGCGTTGCTGCTCTAGTTCCATCCAGTCGGACGTGACATGACGTTGCGAAGCCCTTGCCTTCACTGCTCCTGCTAGGTGAATTGCCCCCCCGTACAGCAGTAATTTCTCAGTTAAAGTGGTTTTACCCGCATCAGGATGCGAGATGATCGCAAATGTACGTCGTCGATCGACTTCTTGGGCTAATTCTTGCTGGAGTTGACTCATCGGGAAACAGTTATGCAGTATTACCAGAATAGCTTGCTTACAGAGTTAAATCAGAACTTAGTAGAGATGCTGCAAGGGGAAACTGAGTAGCATACTGATTTTTTCCAATAAATTGCGGGCTGATAGGGGCTTGGTTAAATATGCATTTGCGCCCATTCTCAGAGCCAGATCGCGATTTTCGTCGTCACTATAGGCAGTGAGAAACATAAAGGGAATTTGGTTGGTCGATGAGTTTTGGCGCAACCTCGACAGGACTTCATGTCCACCAAGTTTGGGCATATTAATGTCGCATACAACTAAATCGGGAAGATGTTCATGAGCAAGTTCTACACCACTCAAACCATTATTGGCTGAGATAATCTGAAAATCTTCCATCTCCAATAAATCGCAAATTGATTCGCGAATCATCTCATCGTCATCAATTACTAAAATTTTCATGTTCTGACCTCTAGGGGGCGACTCTTATTTAAAGATAATCCTGTAAAACCCTCACTCCGAATACTCCACAACAATTCCAGTCTATTGATATCAGCTAGATTCACCCACTCAAATCAAGTTTGTCTAAATGATATTCGATCGGTGAGCTTAAAATTTTTGGTTGGTTACGATGCTCAAAGAAATTATGTCGCCATTATAGCTTTGAGCAAAACTTAGTAATATTAAACTTTATAAAGTCAATGTTTCTATACAAATCTATATGAATATTAGCTTTTGGCAAGTTATTTACTGCTACAGATGTACTTATGCAGATCCCAGATAAAAAGTCTTAAGCTAAGCTAATAGCAGAATTAATTTAAGATTAAATTGGTAATATCAAATAGGGTGCTCGATCGCGAATGAGAAGATTATCTTTTTTGGCTGCTTTTCTATTCAGCTTTTTGCTTGGGTTAATTATCTCACTTGGTCTAGCGCATCTACCGATCGAATTCTTATCAGCCCAGTCTCTATCTGCTCAGAATGTGAAGCAAGTTCCACCTAAAGGGACTATAACTGTAATCAAGCCTGGGAATTTTCCACCTAGATCGATCGATCCATCTAAAATGGAAATGCTGCCATTCGATCGAGTGGTAAAGGGTACTGAAAAGATTGAAGGATTATTCACTTTCTACCGTGACAAGGAAGAAGGTAGTCTCTATGCTGAAATCAAGCCTGAACAACTAGATCGAAATTATTTAATTGCAATTACGCAAAATTCAGGGATTGGCGAACGAGGAATCTATAGTGGATTACCTTTGGACAGCTTTATCTTCAGATTCCATCGAGTTAAAGATAGTCTGCAACTGATCTCTCCCAATGTCAATGTCCGAGCCAATGCAGGTAATCCTGAAGCTCGTTCTGTCGATCGATCGTTTAGTGATTCTATCCTCAGTGTTTTACCGATTGGGAGTATTCATCCTCAACGCCAAACTGTACTAATCGATCTAGGAAGTTTACTGATGAGTGATTTTCCAGGCATCACCGCAGAACTTTCAGCGAGGTTGGGCGGTGCTTACACGATCGACCCAACCAAATCTCGTCTTGATGTCGTCAAAGGCTTCCCTGGAAATGTCGAAATCGATTCAGTGCTTGGTTTTTCTGGTTCCCCTATCGATCCTAATGGCCGAGCCGCAAGTGTTACAGCGTTGCCTGATAGTCGGGCTTTTAGTTTAAAAATCCATTACAGTTTGTCGCAGTTGCCCGAAAAAACTGGTTATCGCCCACGATTAGCCGATGATCGGATTGGATATTTCATCACCGCCTACCAAGACTTCTCTAAAGCCACTTCAAAGACTCCATTCGTGCGATATATCGATCGATGGCGACTGGAGAAGCAAGATCCGAAAGCTGAATTATCGCCACCGAAGAAGCAAATTGTCTATTGGCTAGAGAATACTATCCCTTTGGAATATCGTGATGCCATCCGAGATGGCGTTTTGATGTGGAATAAGGCTTTTGAGCAAATTGGATTTAAGGATGCGATCGAAGTCAAACAGATGCCCGACAATGCAACTTGGGACCCAGCCGATATCCGCTACAACACAATTCGGTGGCTGAGTTCACTTGATGCCGCTTTTGCGATGGGCCCATCGCGAGTCAATCCACTTACAGGCGAAATCCTTGATGCTGATATTATCGTTGACTCTAATTTAATTCGATCACAAAAAGAGAGTTATCAAAACTTAGTCCAACAAAACCATGCTTCGATCATGCCATCGATCGCTCGTCGTCTGGGTAATTCTGGTCTATGTAACTATGGGATGGCTTCTCAGTACTTACAAGCTGTCCAATCCCAAGCTGTCCAATCGCAAAGCTGGCAATTTCCTCAAAATAATATTTCATCTTCTACTAATACAAATAGAGCTGCAAGTAGAAATGGACGGAGAGATAGCGAAATGTGCTACGGAATGCAAGCAAAAGAGCAGTTTGCAGTTGGTTCTCTCGGTCTATCCCTGATCCGTAATGCTCTACCAAGTAGTGTCGAAGCAAAAGACTATACCAACCAGTTTCTGCGTCAGTTAATTGCCCATGAAGTTGGACATACTTTGGGATTACGACATAACTTTCGCGCCAGTGCGATGTTGAAACCAGAAGATTTGAATAACACTGAAATTACTCATACTAAGGGTTTAGTTAGTTCGGTGATGGACTACATTCCTGCGAATCTAGCACCTCAAGGTAAGCCGCAAGGAGATTACTTCACTAGGATAGTTGGGCCATACGATCGATGGGCGATCGAATATGGGTATAAATCGATCGAGGCGATCGTGCCACAAGCCGAACTCCAAGAATTAGAGAAGATTGCCCGACGTGCGCCTGAACCAGATCTGGCTTATGCGACGGATGAGGATTTGATGGCAGGGATCGACCCGAA
>JARCMB010000292.1 GCA_030248825.1 Pseudanabaenaceae cyanobacterium MP8IB2.15
AATGTATATCCAAATACTAAAGCATTGCTTTGCGAGAGTAACTCTGCCACAACGCAAACACCATTCTTCGGATTTGATGTTTCAGCTTCAGGCGATGTAAAATGCCCACAAGGTTATTCACCAGTAAGGGATTAAAACATAGAAATTAGGCGGGCTGAGGAGAAAAATCGTAGATAAATAAATGGGACTTACACCCAACTATAGTGTAAGTCCCAAAAAAATTAACAATCTAGTGAGAAGTCGTTGCTAGTCGCTGATCCTGAATCTTGCTCTTGGCAGTCTTGAACTCTGTCGCCATGGTTTTTAGTTGCTCGTCCCCAAAACTCTCGCGAATCCGAGGTAGAAGATCGTGTTCTTCCTCCTTCACATGAGCAGTTACAGCAGTCATTAACCGTTCGATCGCGGCTTTAAATTCTACCGTATCTTCACAATTCATCGCTTTGATCTGGTCAAGCATTTGCTTGGCTTCTGCTTGCTCATCATAAAGCTTCTGAATATCGTTGTAGTAAGGGCGCAGTGCTGGATAGACAACTTGCTCCTCAGCTTCGGAGTGGGCGGACAAGTCTTTGTAAAGCTGACCAAAATACTCTTCTAGCTTTTGAGCATCATTGGTGGCAAGGATTTGAGCAAATAGGGTATTTACCTTGGTGTGATCCAAGCGAATTAGGTCACGGATACTCAGTTCATCATCACTACGACTAATGATGCCGCCAGCAATACCACTCAGAGCCGCGATCGAATCTTGTACCCTCGCCCATAGTCCTTGGTCAGCAGGCTTACCAGTTAGTTCTAGAGTACTCAAAGACTCCATCATCCCTTTGAGTTGTTCTTGATGAGAACGATTTTCAAAGTTAACGGTATTGAGAGGAGCGATTGCCACGGCAATATCGGCACCAACTACTTGAGCCGCTTTGTGCACCAGAAGTCCTGACATTACTTGGGAATGCTTGAGCAATTCCTGCTTTGCCACCTTCTCAAACAATGTGAGATCTGAATCTTTCATCATCTTCTCGACTTCTTCGATCTCTTTCTGCATCTCAGGTTTTGGTTCAGCTTTAATGCCGTACTGCACGATTACAGTGTCGATAATACCCAAGTTCTTGCGATCATCGCGCAGAAAGTCCTCAAATCGATTGGACAATTCTCGATCGGGAGAGGCTTCGAGCAAGGCTTGCTCATTCGCGATCAGGAGATTTTGGAAGGATTTCATTTCAGCCAGTTTTACTGCGATTGCAGTACGCTTGCTGTCTTCGAGTTGGATAGACATATTTTTAGTGCTCCCTTAAATTTAGAGTTATCAGTGATTATTTGAGTCCAGAACAACATGCAATGCCACTAATGCGTCACTAGTGCTTTACAGAAGATGCAGCTCGCTCCCAAGCATCTCGCACGGCATGTTTAGCCTTCTCCCAACCCATCCCAGTTGTGTCTTGAGTTTTCTCGTAATCGCGCTTCAGTTTAGGCTCGATATCATCATAGCTATGACCAGTATTAGCATAATGATCGTAACCTTCATAGCCTGTGCGATAGGCAGATTGATAGTCTTCGTATTTTAAGCTCGGATCGACATAGGAACGTGTAGAGAAGTTTTCGCGCCAATGATTATCTTCAAAGGTGGGATTAATGCTTTCGGCGGTGCTCTTACCTGCCAATCCACCAATCACAGAGCCTACAACTGCTCCCACTACTCCTCCAACTGGGCCGCCTACAACTGCGCCTACTACCGTTCCGATCGAGCCAGCACCTGCTGCTCCCACGCCAGTGCCTATAGGATGTGCTCCTGGCTCACCAGAAATAGCATCGCGATTGGCATCATTTCGATCGGTTTCGACAACGTTTTTATTACTATTCATCCTGATTTCTCCTTTATAAACTATTTGAATTAGGATTAGCTACAAGCATAGTTTGGATGGGAAGATACTAGTATCTTCCTAAAGACAGAGTTTCTTCTTACTACTTTTAGTTAGTGAGATATGATTCACATTTACAAGATTCCCAATTAAAATCATCTCTCTCTTTAGATAGATGGTTTTATGGATTTCAGCAAACTACTATAGCGACAGTACAAAGAATAAGTAAATTTTGGAGTAATTAATATGTCACAGATCAACACACCACAAACTGATATGAATATTCAGGATGAAGTGATGGAAATATTGGTCGATCGAAATGCTTGGCTTTGGGGATTCACAGTTCAAGCCGAAACTTGGAACGGTCGTTTTGCTATGATTGGGTTTGTAGCTGCTATCGCGATCGAAATTCTGACTCATCAAGGTGTTTTGCGCTTTTGGGGTTTGATTTAGCCAGCTACAATTCAGTTTTCATAAAGTGATGCTGGAACTTTCTGATACTCCCACTCTAAGCATCTCTTTAACTGAAGAGGTCTCACCCAAAGTAACATCCAGAGTCTCTGTGCGTCATAGCCTTGAGGCTTCCACGTTGGACGGATTGCTAGCAGCAGCCTTTAGTAGTATTACTGGTGGGGTTTTACTCAACAATTTTTTACTAGATCTAGGGGCTAATCCGATCGAAATTGGCATGGTGGCTTCTTTACCGATGCTGGCAAATCTCTTGCAGCCTTTAGGAGCATTGCTATCCAATCGCACTGACAGCCGTCATTCTTATGGACTCTGGATATTTCTACCAGCACGGCTATTATGGCTGCTACTGCTTTTAGGCATTATTTTTAATGCCGATCACCCCAGTCAACTGGTGTACTTGACCCTAGCTCTAGTATTTAGCTCCAATGTTCTAGGGGGATTGGGTAGTGCTTCGTGGATGAGTTGGCTCGCCGCCCTAGTACCGTCTCGATTGCGCGGTAGGTACTATAGCACTCGCCAAGTAGTATGTAATTTGGCTAGTTTGATCTGCTTGCCTCTTGCGAGTTTGGTGGTGTTGAGATCGACAGAGGGATCGATCGCAGGCTATGGCATGGTCTTGAGCATCGCCATTGTGGCAGGGCTATTTAGCTTGGGATGTCAGCAATTTATGCTGGATATTAATCCTCAAGAAGATCGATCGGAGTATCCTTCCTTCCGTAATGACTTAGTGGCTACCCTGAGCGATCGAAACCTAGGGATTTTTCTGATTTACTATGGTCTGTGGGGATTTGCGATGAATCTCAGTGCGCCATTTTTCAATCTTTATATGCTGGATGATTTAGGCTTGGATGTTACATGGGTGACTTTGTTTAACACCTTGTACACTGGCGCAAATATGTTGATGTTGCTGGTATGGGGACGATCGATCGATCGGTGTGGGAATCGAACTCTATTGCTATTTGCGGGGATCGCGATCGCGGTCATGCCTTTATTTTGGTTACTCACTAATACCGCACCTTTGCAAGCACACTTATTTATCTATTTAGCTTTGTTCCATCTAATTTGGGGTGGAACTTGGAGCGCGATCGATCTCAGCACCAACAATATCCAGATTGGGATTGCGCCTGTGCAGCATCGGGCTACTTTTTTTTCGATCGCTGCTGCAATCACAGGAATTAGCGGGGCTTTAGGCACAACTGTTGGCAGTTTTCTCGCTCAATATGCTCACTATGATGGCTTATGGGGCGTATTTTTTCTGTCATCGATCGGACGTTCGATCGCGCTGATTCCTCTACTATTTGTCACTGAGAAGAGATCGAGATGACTTAGGATTAATCCCATTGGGGTAAGGTGTCGAGTTGAAAATAAGTTGTAGACCTTATACTAATCAAGTGTGCATGAGCAGGCTTTCATCCTACCCCTCCACCATATTTTCAACTTCAAACCAATAGGAAAACGACAGAGATGAATACCCGACTCATCATCAATCCCACTTCTGGCCCTGCCGACAAACCCGATCTGTTAACTGAAATTGTCGATGCTTTGCAAAATCAAGGTATTGAAGCTGAACTTTGCACGACTTCACCTGATGAAGATGGTGAAGGGCTTGCGGCTGAGGCTGCCAAAGCTGGCGCTGAACTTGTGATTGTAGCGGGAGGCGATGGCACAATTGAAGCCGTAGCACGAGGATTAATGCATACTCAAACTGTGCTAGGCATTATTCCGCTAGGAACACGCAATAACATTGCCGCTAGCTTAGATATTCCCAGTGACTTAGCCCAAGCCATCCAGACGCTAGTAGAGGGAGAGCGTGGTCGGTTTGATATGGGCAAGGCAAACGATCATTACTTTATGGAAGTGGTAGGCGTGGGGCTAGAAGCCACACTCTTTCCTTGGGGAGATGAAGTCAAAGAAGGAATCAAGAAAAATTATTTAGCCGCTTTTAAAAGTTTCTTTCCAGGTATCCAGGCTTTTTTGCAGTTTAAACAGCACCGCTTGGTCTTGCGCTTTGATGGCAAACGGATGCGCCGTTTACGCACCTTGCAAGTCAACATCTGTAACAGTTCTCGCTATGGGGTGCAATTTGCCTTAGCGCCTGACGCAAAAATGAATGATGGCAAGCTGGACGTAATATATATTGATAACCCCTCCAAATGGGATCATATGCGTCACTTCTTTAAAGCTATGCGGGGTGAACGCCTGCCCCATGAACGGCTCAATACTCATCTAGCGGCTAAGATTGAGATTAGAAGCTATCCACCGCTAGAAGTTCACGCAGATGGACAATATCTAGGCATCACCCCAATCACGGTTGAAGTGATTCCAGAAGCTCTTTGGATTTGCGTACCTACGCCCGAGCTATTGGCAAAGTTCGCTGACGCAAGCAATAGTCATGGCTTTACGCAGCAAGCTGACAACGTTTCTACCGATCGACCATCAATCTCAGTTTAAATTCCACCAATTTGAACTAGTCCATACAAGCATGAGGCAAGCCATATGCCGCCAGCGACCCATCCACTCAGGACATCTGTCGGCCAATGCACACCAAAATACACTCGACTAAAGCCCACTCCCAAGGTTAAAAACGCTGCTAATGGGGCAGTAAGCCATAAAGGAATACTCAGAGACTGCGTCAAGATCGCCGCTAACAAACCGTAAAAGGAAATTGCACTCATGGAATGACCGCTGGGATAACTGTAATCCATCGGACGTTTAGAAGATGCCCATAAATCAGGTCTCTTGCGTCGAAACAAAGACTTGAAAATGCCGTTAAGCAGCCATGAACCGCTTAGCCCGATCGCCAAGATCAGAGCTGGAACCGCCTCGTTGCGATAAACCAGAATCCCTACGATCGCAATGAGTATAGGAATAGTAATTTCGCCCTGAGCCATCCAAGTTAGAGCCAGCATATATCGGTCTAGAGTCGGATTAGACCATTCTTTGAGAGTTAACAAGCATGACTTTTCAAAAGGTAACAACCAATCCCATAGAAGGAAACGAGCGATGAAAACACCTAGTGCTAGAACGAGCGTACCCGCCAGCAAACCTGCCAGCAGATAGGGAATAAAAGCAATGAGTGATTGGAACAACCAGTAAAGGCGAGTGCTAATCTGCGCCATCGGTAATCTCCTATTAAGGGCTAACTATAATTTTTGAATATTTTAGGAGGTGATTACCCCAATATTACTGCGCCAACGCATGGCAGATGAAGCCACACAGGAGTTAGCAAATTATCTTTGAACCCTTCGAGTCTTAAACTTGAGGTTCAATGCCAGCAGCGCGAAGCTGGGCGATCAAAATTTCGTTGCGTTGACGTTCTTGCTCGGCACATTCAAAACCAGTGGGCAATAGATTACCTGCTGTATCCCACCAACGCAACCAAGGTAGTTCTAGGTTTTTGATAGCGTCCATGCCAAATCCCAATTTCTACGCCTAGATCCTCGATCGAATAGTGACCTCGATCGTTGGCTGGCAAAAGTTCAAACCGATTGGCAACGTGTCGATACATTTCTACGCTGCCTTTTTTGACTTCATAGA
>JARCMB010000038.1 GCA_030248825.1 Pseudanabaenaceae cyanobacterium MP8IB2.15
GGCAGCTCAGGTCCTCGCGGTTGCTCTTCCTCGCCCATGGGAGAAACATTTAACACCCCCTTCCTCTGTTCGCATTAGTCCTTCAAAGGTTGAACAGGACTGGTTTCGGATTATTTCTCGGTTGGGTACTCCCTCTGCCCCCCCCAAACTCGTGGTTATTCCTCTGGTCGCAAACTTGGTCAATTTCAGTCTCTTCGTCCTCGTCTTGCTGTCATAAAAAACGTAAATCTCATGCTTCTATATCTAAAATTGCGGTCTGATTTACTGTGGTTCTTGCAAATACTACTCTTTAAGTACTCCTAAATCACGAGTGCTTCGATTTCAGGTGTCCAATATTTACTCCTCTCTTTGTGGGGCGTTCATCCATTTTTTGCTTCAATTTTTTTTCCAAAGTCCAATTTGGTACATAATAATGGTTTATGCCTCAAGATCTCTCACCTTTATGGATATCGATTAAAGTTGCTCTAGTCGCGACTCTGTTTACCTTTGCGATCGGGATTACTGCTGCCTATGCCATGCTCTCCTATCGAGGTAAATGGAAGTCTCTGATTGAAGGCATAATCATCGCGCCGATGGTTTTTCCGCCTACTGTGGTGGGATTTCTTCTCCTACTTTTGTGTGGCAAGAATGGCGTACTCGGACAGCTTTTAGAACGCTTCCACATCAATATTGTGTTTACTTGGTATGCGGGTGTGATCGCGGCGACAGTTGTATCTTTCCCATTGATGTACAAGGCGGCTCTAGGCGCATTTGAGCAGGTAGATCGGAATCTGATAAAAGCAGCTAGGACTTTAGGAGCTAATGAGTTCACAGTGTTTTGGCGGATTGCGATTCCCTTAGCATTACCAGGAATTTTAGCAGGGACAGTCTTAGCTTTTGCCCGTGCGCTCGGCGAGTTTGGCGCAACTCTGATGCTAGCTGGTAATATCCCAGGCTTAACTCAAACGATGCCAATTGCAATCTATTTTGCGGTCGAAGCAGGTGCTATGCAAGAAGCTTGGTTTTGGTCGTTGATGATTATTGGCATTTCGCTTTTAGGCTTAATTCTGATTAACTTCTGGGATCGATCGAAAGTAATCAAAACTCCCAAAATCTCCAAAGCTCAATCACTCCGAATCCTAAGCCGAGGAGAATCACCGATCCACTTAACCGATCGACTGATTGTTGATATCCAAAAACAATATAGCAGTTTTTATTTAGATGTCTCTTTTAGTACGAGCACTCGATCTCTAGGAGTACTTGGGGCTTCAGGTGCAGGGAAGAGCCTGATCTTACGCTGTATTGCAGGGTTGGAAACACCAGATCGAGGAAAGATTATTCTGAATGGGAGAACTCTATTTGACTCAGAGCAAAAAATTAATCTACTGAGTCGCGATCGAAATGTTGGCTTTCTATTTCAAAACTATGCCCTTTTTCCCCATCTCACAGTTGCCCAAAATATTGCCTTTGGTTTGCCGAAAGGATTGTCAGCGGCTCAGATTCAGCAAAAAGTTGAGGCGCAATTACGATCGATCTCCCTGCTAGAACTAAGAGATCGATACCCCAGTCAGCTTTCGGGTGGACAACAACAACGGGTCGCTCTTGCTCGAACTTCGATCGGTCAACCTGATATTTTGCTATTGGATGAACCGTTTTCTGCACTCGACACACATCTGCGGAGCCAGATGGAACGGGAGCTAATTGCTACACTTCAGAACTACGAAGGCGTGACGCTGTTTGTCAGTCACAACATTGAGGAAGCGTATCGGATTTGTGACGATCTGTTGATTTTGGATCGTGGTCAAATAATCGCTCACGATCGAAAAGCCATCGTGTTAGATCATCCAATCACTTCGATCGCAGCGAGGCTGACAGGTTGTAAGAATTTCTCTCATGCTTCACAGGTTAATTCTAATACGATCCTTGCTGTGGATTGGGATTGCCAGTTACAAGTCGATCTCGCCATACCCGATCATCCGTTTCAGGTGGGGATTCGCGCTCATCACCTTATATTTGCAACAGATCGATCGAAACCAAATACTTTTCCTTGCTGGTTAGTCCAGACTAGCGAAACACCGCATCGCCTAACTCTATACCTCAAGTTAAACAGTCCACCAACTTTCGATCGAGACTATCACATCCAAGCTGAAATTTTTAAGGAGAAATGGCTAGTTATGCAACAGAATCCTTTGCCTTGGCTAGTTCAACTCGATCCTGCTCGGCTACTTTTAGTCAAATCCGATTCGGATTAGAGATTGAGATGCATAGTCGTGACTGAGGTCGATCCAATAAAGCGTGAACCCACAACACGGCGCAGAAATGCGTAGTTTCGGGTTTTAACCGCGACAAATCCCAAGCGGTCATAGAGGCGACGCGCATCAGGATTGTTCTCAAATACATTTAGTCCAATCACCTTAAACCTATTTTGGCGTGCAAACTCCGCCACTTCACCTAACATCAACGTACCAAGCCCTTGTCCTCGCATCGATTTCTCAACGGCGATCGCTTCGATAAACACTTCTCCCTTTTGGATTTTATGCCCAGATAACCTAGTCAAGAAAAAGTTGAGTGTGCCCTTCAACCATCCCAATTCATCCACAAATTCAGTCAGACGAAACTTTAAAAAAGTACGATCTTCATACTGCAACCCGGCAACCCCCACCAACTGACTTTGATAGAGGGCGATCAATGCTTGTTCAGGCTCAAAGGATTTTTGCAAAATCGCTAAGCTGGTTGCCTCACAGCCGAGAAGTGGCTCGATGTCATGCCGAAAAGCCTCATGCCAAAGCTTGGCTGCCTCTGGGATCAGATGTTCTGGTAATCCCAGTGAAATCTCTAGCTCTTCTATATTCATGCTTAACTAATGGTGGGTTCGGGAGGCTGTAAGTCCCGCGCTCTATCTGTACCC
>JARCMB010000293.1 GCA_030248825.1 Pseudanabaenaceae cyanobacterium MP8IB2.15
ATTCCTGCTCGATCGATGATAAATAATCCTCGCAAAGCTACACCAGCATCAGGGTCTAATACATTATAGGCAGTGGCGATCGACTTCTTCAGATCTGAGACTAAGGGGTAGTTTAGATCGCCAACCCCACCAAGTTTGCGGTCAGTTTGAATCCAAGCTAAATGGGCGTATTCACTGTCAACCGAAATGCCTAAAACTTCGGTGTCGATCGACTCGAACTCGTGATATCGATCGCTAAAAGCCGCAACCTCAGTCGGGCAAACAAACGTAAAATCTAAAGGGTAAAAGAACACCACCACATATTTACCCCTGTAGGCAGAAAGTTTAACGGTTTTAAATTCTTGGTTAATTACCGCCATAGCTTCAAAATCAGGTGCGGCTTGACCGACACGTAAACACGCAGTCATAGGTTTTATGAATACTTAAGAATTAGTCTCTTGCTCAGACTATCACAGGCTAATTTGGATGCTCAGCCCAAAGATTCCTTTTGAGACTGCTATGCTTAAGTACATATATCTAGATAAATTCATTCACGACAATTCTGCGTCAAACTCTGAGAGTGTTCTGCATAAAAATATGGTTCAAGTACAGGAAGCAGTCAAATCCCCAAAAGACCTCAAAAGTGGAGGTTTAAGCGAATCTTCAGTCGAATCTTCAAGCATACAGAACGGCAATATCACTACGTCTAGACCTTGGGGTTCGTTTACGGTTTTAGAAGAAGGGCGCGGCTACAAAATCAAACGGATCGAAGTTACACCTGGTCATCGCCTCAGCCTCCAGATGCATCATCATCGTAGCGAACACTGGATTGTGGTCTCTGGTACAGCTCAGGTCACATGTGGCGATCGAGAGATCACACTAGCCCATAACCAGTCAACTTATGTGCCTCAATGCACCCCACATCGGTTAACTAATCCTGGCGTGATTCCACTGGTAATTATCGAAGTTCAGAACGGTGAATACCTTGGTGAGGACGATATCATTCGCTTCCATGATGATTACTCAAGAGTAGAGAAATAGCTATACTCAAGTCTTGTAGCCCTCACTCCTAGACTCTAGAACAGAATCTGATTGTTGATTGATAATTGGTAACTGTTGATCGATAATTGGTAACTGTTCATTGATAATTGTTTAAAATCGTGCTCAATATTCCTCCTTTCGATGTCTCGCAGCAGTATCAGCAGATCGGTAGTGCGATCGATCACGCTGTGCTTGAGGTGCTGGCTTCAGGACAGTACATCGGCGGTAGCAATGTCGCGAAGTTTGAATCAGAATTTGCGCATTATATCGGCACTGAATTTGCGATCGCTTGTAATTCTGGTACGGATGCGTTGTATTTGGCTTTGCGTGCCTTATCGATCGAAGCGGGTGACGAGGTAATTACCACCCCATTTACGTTTTTTTCTAGTGCTGAAGTGATCAGCATGGTGGGGGCAACACCAGTATTTGTCGATATCGAGGCAGATGGGTTTAATTTAGACTTAAATCAGGTAGAACAAGCAATTACCCCTCGAACTCGGGCCATTCTGCCTGTATATTTATTCGGGCGACCACTCGATCTGACCCGTCTGACCGCAATTGCTCAAAAACATAACTTGGATGTGATCGAAGACTGCGCTCAATCAACGGGGGCAACATGGGAAGGCAAAAAAACGGGTAGTTTCGGCGCGGCAGGCTGCTTTAGTTTTTATCCCACAAAAAATCTGGGTGGTTGTGGTGATGGTGGCATGGTGACGACAAATGACGCATCGATCGCAACTCAGGTGAAAATCCTGCGCGAACATGGCAGCCCCAAACGTTACTATCATGAACAGATTGGCATAAATTCTCGACTGGATGCGATCCAAGCGGCAATTTTACTCGCGAAGTTGCCCTACTTAGATAAGTGGAATATCGCGAGAACAGAAATTAGCGATCGATATACGCAATATCTCAGTGGGATCGAAGGGATAGTTACGCCATCTCATCTGTCTGGGAGTGTGTGGAATCAGTACACAATCAGGTTGACGGGGTTCGATCGAGATCGAGTCCAAGCAAGGCTCAAAGAACAGGGTGTAAATACGGTAATCTACTACCCTCTGCCGCTACATCTCCAATCTGTATATCAAGATCTGGGTTATCCACAGGGCAGTTTCCCCAGATCGGAAACGGTATCGCTTGAAGTTCTCTCTCTGCCAATGTTCCCTGAATTGACGGAAACACAACAAGAGGATGTCGTCCGTGCCTTAAAAAATTCCTTAACCTGATATGGCAACCGCAACTCTCTTGATCTCTTGTCCCGACCAAAAAGGACTGGTCGCAAAAGTGGCAGATTGGCTCTATTCCCATAATGGCAACATCATCCATGCCGATCAGCATACTGATGCCGTTGCCAATCTATTTTTGATGCGCGTGGAATGGGATTTAGCTGGATTTAGGATCGATCGACATGAGATTGACTCGAAGTTTACGCTCCTTGCCGATTCGATCGAAGCCCGTTGGCAGTTACATTTCTCCGATCGGGTGCGGCGGATTGCGATCTTTGCCAGTAAACAAGATCACTGCTTATACGATTTAATCTTGAGACAGCGATCTCAGGAACTCCAAGCATCGATTCCCGTCGTGATCAGTAACCATCCTAATCTAGAGCCAGTCGCCCATAATTTTGGCATCAACTTCCATTATCTGCCGATTACATCTGAGACAAAAACAGCACAAGAAGTGCATCAGTTAGCATTGCTGAAGCAATACGATATCGATCTGGTGGTTTTGGCGAAGTATATGCAGGTGCTCAGCCCTAATTTTCTTGCCGATTTCTCTCAGGTGATCAACATCCATCATTCTTTCTTACCTGCATTCGCTGGCGCAAACCCCTACCAAAGGGCGCATGAGCGTGGTGTCAAGATCATCGGGGCAACGGCTCACTATGTCACCGAAGACCTAGACGAGGGGCCAATTATTGAGCAAGATGTGATTCGGGTATCTCATCGAGATGCTGTCAGCGATCTGATCCGCAAAGGCAAAGATTTAGAAAGAATAGTTTTAGCTCGTGCTGTCCGCTTGCATCTAGAAAATCGAGTCCTAGTATACGGTTTATCGGCTAATCCTAATTTGGGGTTGCGAACTGTCGTATTCGATTAAAGCTTTACAATCACCAGCTTCAAACTAGCGTAAAATCTTAGATGTAGACGCTTTTTAGCACTATGCCTTAGATGTGGTCGGAAGAGAATTTATGCGAGTACCAGCATTACAAAACAAGGTTTGGATTGGCTTAATCGCTGCGGCTGTGGTCAGTGGGTTTGGTGTTGCGGCTTGGCTTGGTGGCAATTCAGCACCCCCAACAGGGAATCCTCCATCAAATATATCCTCTCAGCCTCCCACTCAATCAATCAATGTCGAACGTCAAGTGACGCTCTACTGGATTGCCACGAAGGAGAAAAAATTTGTCGCTGTACCAATGCCAATTTCTGCACCTAGCTCGGAAGTTGCCTTGAAGACAGCCCTGACCACTGTAATTGCTCAGTCGGTGAAGCAGCCAAATCTCTACAGTGCCATTCCACCGCAAACAAAAGTCCTAGATTTCACCGTTAAGGATAAAGACATCCGATTGAACTTATCCAAAGAGTTCGCCTCTGGCGGTGGCTCTGCCAGTATGACGGGGCGTGTGGTGCAAATTCTCTACACGGCGACAAGTCTCAATCCTGATGCGAATTTGTTCCTTTCGATCGAAGGTAAACCATTGACCTATTTGGGTGGCGAAGGGGTCGAGATCTCGCAACCAATCACACGTGAGAGTTTTCCTTTAGAGTTTTAATAGCCCTCTATGTTCCTTCCAGAAATTGACAAACTCTCACTCGCAGAGCAAGTAGCCCAGATGATTGTGGTGAGGGCATCAGGTTATCTTTACGATCATCAGATTCAGTATCCGCAATGGGAGCCACCTAATCAGGTATTGCAAACTTGGATTAAAGATTATGGTGTAGGTGGAGTAATCCTTGTGGGTGGAAGTGTGCCAGAAATTTATCTTCGATCGACCCAATTACAGTCATGGGCAAAAGTCCCGCTCCTAATTGCTGCTGATGTCGAAGAAGGAGTGGGACAGAGATTCTCTGGGGCAACTCATTTTCCGCCACCAATGGCATTGCAGCAGCTTTTACCTGAATCTGCCCTCAAATATGCTGAGATAATGGGAAGGATTACAGCGATCGAATCGATCTCAATTGGGATTAATTGGTTGATGGCTCCTGTGGTGGATGTGAATAATAATCCTGCTAATCCTGTGATTAATGTGCG
>JARCMB010000294.1 GCA_030248825.1 Pseudanabaenaceae cyanobacterium MP8IB2.15
TAAGCCGTAAACAAAACTAGAAACCTTGGCAATATATTACAGGCTTTGGTTTAATTAGCAACATTGGCGATCGCAGGTTTAAGTGGATCATGACACAACTTCAAGTTCAGAGAACTGTAACACTACCAACGATCTCTTGGGAAAAACTACCCGATGACTTTGCCTTCCCCGATCGACCAGTGGAAAATAATTTTCAACCTCTACTAGCCGCCGCTCTCAGAGAGTCGCTCGAACTCGCGGGCTTGATTTTGGAGTCGATGCTAATTGCTTCTAACTTTGGTATCTGCGCCACTGTTGCCGATCGAAAAGTTATTAAAGCTCCTAATTGGATCTATGTGAGATCGGTCAACCCGATCCCAGAAAATGAAGTTCGTCGCAGTTACACACCTCGAATTGAGGGATCGATCTAAATTCTCAAGATATTTAAAGTTGCCAGCGATCGCTAAAAATGCTTTCTACACCGACTGCGATCCGTTGCAAATCGTCTTCGAGCAAGGGCGGGGCAACTTTCCCCATGCTGCGCCATCGACTGAGTAGCTGTGGACTATGTACGGCAAGACTATACAGAGCATGAACTAGGTTTCGATCGAGCTGTTCTTGTCCCTTTAAGTTGTCAAACACAATTCGCAACGCCGAGAGAATAGTCGTCGCTTGTCCTGGGAGGGGAGGCTTGCCCTGCTGTAAGCGTTGGAGGAAAGTATCTTTGCTCTCAGTGCTGTTGACAGAACCGCCTAAACCTTGGTTGATCAGATAGATGCGTGCAGATTCGTAGTTCACTCTTGTTGAAAATTACTAGTTATTGATAATCGATCATAGACAATTGCTCGTCAGCTAATAATTCTTTCTGGACTTCTTGGAACTGAATTAGATCTTTACGCGGATCGACATCGCTGACTCTGAGTGTCATACTTTCGCCCACACTGATTGTCCGATTCATCCGCATCGGTAGCTTTAGCCCAATATCTTCGAGCAGGACTAGTCCCAGCTTGTCGGTTTCTCTTAGCCAGTCGAGTAATAAGGCCCGCCATACGGTGTCAGGATTGCGACGGAAGTATTCCAGACTCCAATAGCGCGTGGTTTGCTTCTCAAGTGCCGAGGCATCATAGATCGCAGGGTCGATCATATTCAGGACATCGCCCAGAGTTGCCACTGTGTAAGGCAGTGGTCGATCGCTGAGATGAGCTTTGATTTGAAAATGGGCGAGCAGATCGCTGTAGCGTCGAATTGGGGAAGTTACTTGCGAATAAGCATCTAGAGCCAAAGAGCAATGGCGCAGAGGATAGACACTCATTTCACCGCGTGTCATGCAGCGACAAACCGCAAATTCTCGAACTGGGCCTGGCGGCAGTTGTTGCAAAACCTCTTCGGTTGGGAGTTCGGGCTGCGCTTGAAAGCGATAGGGGATCGGAATCTCGTTGGCTTGGGCATATTTTGCCGCAATTTCACCTGTGAGGATCATCATTTCCGCGACTAACTGACGGGCAAACGAGTCCTCCATTAATTCCAAGGTCAATTGGCTAGTGTCATTGGGGTTGACCTTGATGATCGTTTCGGGGAGGTCAATGTTAATTGCGCCTTGGGATAAACGCCAACTGGTTCTGAGTTTGGCATAGTGGGCGATCGACTCAATATCTTCTTCTATCCCCATTTCCAGCATATCCATCACATCTTCGTAGGTGAGGCGATAGGTTGGCTTGATTAAACTGGCATGGATCGTAAAATCTTTCACGTCACCTCGATCGTCCAAATCCACCCCAAACGATAGGGCATGGCAAATCTGTCCCTGAATTAAACTCATGGGGCCAGTCGCTAGTTCAGGGGGAAACATCGAGATCATGCCTGTAGCTAGATAGATGCTCGTACCGCGTCGGCGCGCTTCTCGATCGAGTGGATCGTTGGGCTGAATCCAGCGGGTGGGATCGGCAATGTGAATCCACAGGCGTTTTTGACCGTTAGCTAAGGTTTCGATGCTGAGTCCATCGTCGATCTCGGTAGTGCTTTCATCATCGATCGTGTAGATATGCAGATGGGTTAAATCGGTGCGCTCGATGTCTTCGATCGGATTGGCAATACACTCTTGGGCTTTGGTGGTGATCTCCGCCGAGAATCGAGTCGGGATTTGACTCCGTTTGAGGAATAGATTTTCGTGAGCATCCCAAATCCCTAAATCGACCAGGAGTTGAAACGCCGCAGCTTCACTTCTAACGCGCTGAACTGAGGTAAGAAGCTCGAAAGCTTGAGATTTATCTGTTGCCTCTTCACCATTCAGGGCATAGCGTTCCAGACTTTCTAAACGTTGTCGATCGCTGCTTGTCCACTCCACATTACCGCCAGCGATCCGTTCTTGCATTTTTTGGCGAAACACTTCAGCTTCACGGGCTTTTTGTTGTTGCGCCTCTGCTTGGTGTTTGAGTTCGGCAACCTGAGCGACGGGACGTGGTTCGTAGACCTGTCCTTTGAGCTTGAAATAGAGTTTGTCATCGCTCAGCAGGCAATAGGAGGCGTAACAAGTGGCGGGACTGACCTCAGAGAATAAAAGCTTTGCCAGATCGTTAGGGTTGGTGGAGCGATTTTCTTCAGTCAGAATCTCCCAAGCTACCTCTAAGCTAGATGGATCGAGGAATGGTTGGACTTTTTGATGAAAGTTGGAAATCTGCCGTGATGTAAATAACTGGGTCTCAGAGCCAAGCGACATCGGCACGACATAATCGATCTCGCGAGGGTGAAGTGTGTGGGGCGTACCATTTTCGTCAACTACTTGTAAATGCTTTTTGCCTTCGAGTCGATCGACTACTGCTAGACGTCGATCGCCATGTAGACGAAATTCAACCAACGTTCCCTTATCCACAACCGCCCCTTTCTTTTATTGCACAGGAGTTAAACTAGCTGCAATTTTACTTTAACTTGCGATCGGATCGACAGCATAATTTCTAGCACCCTTCTAACCAAAGATCTCAGCGGGATCGGCGGATTGGACTTTTCGTAGCGAAATTGCGCCTGAAATCACACACATCGCAATCGTTAACAGCAAAACTTGAATGCCTCGCTCTGGGGTCATATCCAGTGGCAAACGGGTAGCATTTTTAGTCATGGCATACAGCCCAATACAGGCGACAAAACCAGGGATAAA
>JARCMB010000295.1 GCA_030248825.1 Pseudanabaenaceae cyanobacterium MP8IB2.15
GCTTACATCCTCTAGCGAAGAACGGGATATTATCGAGAGTTATAACTTGCGCGCAAATAGTTATGTACGGAAACCTGTAGAAATCGAAAAATTTACTGAGGCTGTGCGCCAGTTAGGGCTGTATTGGGCATTAATTAATGAATTACCTGAGGTTGGCAAACCATGACCGACAGCCTAACTATGGATCTAAAGGTCTTAAACATTGAAGATTCAGAGGACGATTCTCTTTTATTATTACGAGAATTGCGTCGTAGCGGATTTAATGTGATTTTGGAAAGGGTAGAAACGGCTGAGGAACTTCGCGTCGCTTTACCTAAACAACCTTGGGATGCAGTT
Organism: Pseudanabaenaceae cyanobacterium MP8IB2.15; assembly: GCA_030248825.1. GTDB lineage: Bacteria > Cyanobacteriota > Cyanobacteriia > Pseudanabaenales > Pseudanabaenaceae > JARCMB01. The sequence continues at coordinate 337 of JARCMB010000295.1, forward strand.
ATTTCCGATTATAACTTACCTAAGTTTGATGCCCATGAGGCACTCATAATTGTTAAGGAAAGTCATCCAGAATTGCCATTTATAGTGGTTTCAGGGACAATCGGTGAGTTATCGGCTGTAAAACTGATGAAAGCAGGTGCCCATGACTATCTGATGAAGGAGAACTTAGTCCGACTGTCAGAGGCGGTGCGGCGAGAAGTGCGAGAATCTCAGAATAGAGTGAGCCTCCAACGCTCAAAGGTTGAATTAGATCGCGCTAAAGAACGTTCGCAACTCGCGATAGAAAACTTAGGGATCGGACTATGGGATTGGTCAGTTCAGACAGGAACTTTAATTGTCAATGAGTGGTGGGCAAAAATAATTGGTTATACCATTGAAGAGTTAGAACCGATTAATATTGAAACTTGGCTACAAAATCTTCATCCAGACGATTTACAGATCGCCAATTTAGCACTGGAAAAAAACTTTCGCCAAGAAATCAATAGCTATGAATGCGAACTGCGGATGCGCCATAAATCTGGTGCTTGGGTTTGGGTATTGAGCAAGGGGAGCGTTGTTGAATGGGATGCATCAGCTAAGCCCATACGGATGATCGGTACACATTTAGACATTACCGATCGCAAACAAGCTGAACTGCGGGTAGAGATGCAAAACTCGATCTTGCAGCGCATCGCAAAAGCAGAACCTCTAGTAAATATTCTTGACGCTTTAGTGAGTGCCATAGAATCGCAAATTGAAGGATCAATATGTTCGATTTTACTTTGCGATCGCGAAGGTAAATTGCATTACGGTTCGGCTCCTAATTTACCTGAAGCCTATAATCGCGCCCTCGAAGGGCTACCTATTGGCGAAGGTGTTGGCTGTTGTGGCACAGCCGCCTTTCGCAAAGAGCCTGTGATTGTTTCTGATATTGCCACCGATCCGCTTTGGCAAGATTTTAAGGAATTAGCCTTGGCTTGTGGCTTGCGAGCATGTTGGTCATATTCTGCGATCGCTAGTAATGGTCTAGTTGTCGCCACCATTGCTGTGTATCACCAAAAGATCCACAGTCCGCAGCAACAGGAGCTAGATGTAATCTCCCTCGCCGCCAATATCGTCAAAATTGCGATCGAGCGGGAACAATCTACTCAAGACCTAGAACAGTTAAATCGAGAATTGGAAAGCCGAGTGCAACGCCGCACTGAGGCTTTACAGCAAAGTGAATCTCGTCTGCGAGAAGCGCAACAAATCGCCCATCTTGGTAATTGGGAACTAGATATTATCTCTAGAAAAATTACTTGGTCAGAAGAGATCTTCAACATTTTTGGGCTCGACCCTAATTGTCCAGAACCAACATACGAAGAGTTCTTTCAATATATTGCATTGCACGATCGAGAGAATATGAGATTGTTGACCGAACATTTAATTCAGCAACGAGAATCATTTGAGATCGATGTCCAGATTATTCGTGCCGATGGTTCCAATGGCTATATTTTCATTAAAGCCGAAGCTATGTGGGATGACGTTGTTCAGGAAACACGATTGTATGGTATTACCATGGATATTAGTAGTCTTTATGCTATACAACAAGCTTTACGGCGCAGTGAAGAACGTTCTCGTGCCACACTCTTAGCTTTACCAGATGTAGTTTTTCGAGTCGATCGCGAAGGTAAATATGTGGATTTCATGGCATCGCCCAACGGTGCAAATCTAGTCGAGCCGCACCGATTGATTGGAAAAAGTATATATGAAACCTTTCCCTCCGACATCACTCACGCAGAAAAAAAATATGCGGCTCTACAGCAAACTCTTGCCACACAGACAGTACAGAGCTATGAACAGGAGGTTTTGATTGATGGTAATACCCATTACGAAGAAGTGCGTGTCGCTCCATGTGGGAATGATGAAGTAGTCTTTTTTATTCGAGATATTAGCGATCGCAGGCAAGCAGAGGCACAATTACAACAGACAAACCATGAGTTAGCCCGCGCCACAAAGCTTAAGGACGAATTTCTCGCCAACATGAGTCACGAGCTTCGCACCCCTCTCAATGCAATTTTGGGAATGACCGAAGGCTTACAGGAACAAGTATACGGCACTATTAGCGGTCGTCAACTCAAAGCGTTACAAACCGTTGAATCTAGTGGAACCCATCTATTAGAACTGATCAATGACATTCTTGATGTTGCCAAAATCGAATCTGGACAGATCGAACTTGATTATGCGCCTACTTCCATAACTCATCTTTGTCAGTCGAGTCTGACTTTTATCAAGCAGCAAGCACACCAAAAGCGCATCCAAATCCACCCCAAATTCCAGCAAAATTTACCAGATCTATTCGTAGATGAACGCCGTATTCGTCAGGTATTGATTAATCTGCTCAGTAATGCTGTCAAATTCACGCCAGAGGGAGGCAGCATTACCCTAGAAGTTTGTCGTCATAAGTCGATCGATATTCATACAGAAGGAAGTAATGTAGACTCACGGGAATTCTTAGAAATCAAAGTGATTGATACGGGTATTGGCATTACCTCAGAAGATATCCCAAAACTATTTAAACCTTTTATCCAAATCGATAGTGCCCTAAATCGTCAATATGATGGTACAGGTTTGGGGCTTGCCTTAGTGAAGCAGCTCGTTGAACTTCATGGTGGTCAAGTGGGACTAACCAGCGAACTAGGTGTGGGTAGTTGCTTCTCCATCTCTTTGCCCTATATCCCCAATGCTAACCCTTCCTCTGAGATATCCCCTATCGATCGATTCATAACAACTTCAGAACTAGACCTGCCAGACCAAAACGCATTACAATCTCCTCTGATCTTGATCGCTGAAGACAATGAAGCTAATATCATGACAATTTCCAGCTACCTCACCGCAAAAGGCTATCGCCTTGTGTTAGCAGGTAATGGACAGGAGGCGATCGAAAAGGCAATGTCGGCACAACCTGACCTAATTTTGATGGATATTCAAATGCCCGTGATGGATGGTTTAGAAGCGACAAAACAGATCCGTCAGATTCCTAGCTTGGTTAATATCCCAATTATTGCCCTAACGGCTCTAGCCATGACAGGCGATCGAGATCGATGCATAGCTGCGGGTGCGAATGAATACATTGCTAAGCCAGTGAAGCTGAAACAATTGACCTATACCATTGAACAATTATTAACCACATCATTATCACAATAATTGGCTTCACTTTTTACTCAGCACGACTATGTTAAACCCATTCCTGAAGTCAATCCTCCAAGAGATCGGAAATAATCGTTACCTTCCAGCTTTGCTGTCCAAAATCACAATTCTACTCATAGTCGCTCAAGTCGATCGAGATCTTTATGTTCAATATCTCCAATCGAATGTGGTAAATGGGGCGCGGAGCTATTGCTTCCTTGAGGCTGAGACCATACAAGAGGGACTGAATCTATGGCGATCGAAAAGTCCAGATATGGTGCTACTGGATCTGAATTTGCTCGATGGGTTGGGATTTCTAGCTTCGATCGATGATCATGCTGAGGATGTGAATTCACCTGTAATCGTGCTGACAGAACAGCGTAACGAGGGGATGGCGGCGAGAGCGATGAAATTGGGAGCAGTAGATTATCTGATTAAGGAAGATATCACTGAGATTTCTCTGTCGGACTGTGTGCATCAAGTAGGCGATCGCTTAGCACGGACACGTCAACTACA
>JARCMB010000296.1 GCA_030248825.1 Pseudanabaenaceae cyanobacterium MP8IB2.15
AGCATCATTAAGCACAATCCCAGAGTTACCGATCATTACCTCGCGGCTTGCGCCCACAACGAGCATTTCCTTGAGTATCGCCAGATTGTCCGCGATCAGATCGAGTCACAGTTAGCTGAATTTCTCGCCTCGCAACCCCAAGAACCAGCACTCGAAACTGTTAATGCTTAGTCATGAGCCGAGCGAATCTACTGCCAAACGCAGAAAATGCGGTGGTCGATATTCGCAAAATACGAGACTATTGCCTTAATCCAGAGCATGATGAGGGCAAGCATAAGGCTCGTTTATTTTTGTCAAGCTTGGGTATGACTGCTGATCATGCTGAGGAATTGCAACAAATTCTGCTTGAAGTTGCCAAAACTAGCGATGTTCGCTTAGGTCGTGAAGATGAATTTGGCAAGCGCTACACTCTGGATTTTTCACTGGAATGGCAAAATAGAAGTGCAACCCTTCGGAGTGGCTGGATTATTGAGCATGGTTCAACGACCCCAAGATTAACAACCTGTTATCCGTTGTAGTTACTAGAGGCATGAAAATGAAAATAAATTCCATCAAGTTACTAGATGTTGTGGCATTGACGGTTGATCTACCAGATTACAACTTATGGGTTGGACAAGTTGGTACGGTGGTTGAGACTTTGGCGAATGGTGCAGCGTTTGAAGTCGAATTTAGCGATCGTGACGGACGAACATTTGAGTCTGTCGGATTGCGCCCAGAGCAGATATTGGTGTTACATTTTGAACCAGCATCACCAGACTTAAAGCCTGAGATGGTTCTAGCATAGCGATCGAAACTCATGAGTTTTCTCAGATTTCTAGGCTTTGGAGTATTGGAATTTTAAATGGGTTTGACTTTAAAGATTACACTTTGCGATTAGATAAGTTTTTCTAATGACTCGAAATACTAATTAAGGTTATACTCATCTATTTTCTAGAGTAAATAAATCGCTGAATCTCTTAATGGGAGAGGGTTCTGTCTTTGGCTGGGCTATTTATACTACCCAAATCAGGTTTAATCAGTCGCAAGGAAAATTTTGGCTAATTTCTACACTGAATTCTTGCATAGAGTTATCATGCGATCGCAGACCAAACTGAGTAACCGGATAAAGTCCAATCCATCTGGATGCTTCATCTGGTATCGAAGAGGTTTTGCTTGAATAACCAGATTTCGCATATTGAGAGGATCACTATACATGGCAACCTACAAGGTCACACTGATTAATGAGGCTGAAGGTCTAAATACAACTATCGATGTCCCAGATGATGAGTACATCCTTGATGTCGCCGAAGCCCAAGGATTAGATCTCCCATATTCTTGTCGCGCTGGAGCTTGCTCTTCCTGTGCAGGCAAAATGATCAAGGGTGAAATAGATCAGTCTGATCAATCTTTCTTGGATGATGAGCAAATTGAGAACGGCTTTGTCCTTCTTTGCGTTGCTTATCCTGCATCTGATCTAACCGTTGCCACTCATCAAGAAGAAAAGCTGTATTAGTGCTTTTCCTCGATCGTGGTCGCTCCGATCTTTTGGTGGGTCGGAGCTTTTTAATGTCTATAATCGGAAACAAAAAGTTTGTCTGAAGATTTAAAAGATACGAAAACTCCAGCACGATCTCTCCTTGGGATTGCTAGCATCGTGGCAGTGGCAACACTCATCAGTAAAATTTTGGGTTTGTTACGTCAGGTAGCGATCGCTGCGGCGTTTGGGGTGAGTGCGGCTTACGATGCCTATAACTATGCCTACGTGATCCCAGGCTTTTTATTAGTGCTACTGGGTGGGATTAATGGGCCATTTCACAGTGCGATCGTCAGCGTCCTATCGAAACGCAAATCAGAGGAAGCCGCACCTTTGGTCGAAACGATCGCAACGCTAGTTGGCTTGGCACTTCTAGCTGTCAGTATTTTGCTGTTTATATTTGCCGAACCTCTGCTCGATCTAGTTGCACCAGGACTAGGTAAGACAGTTGAAGGCTTGGAAATTAAGTCGATCGCGATCCAGCAATTTCGGATTATGGCTCCGATGGCTCTGCTCGCGGGGTTTATTGGCATTGGGTTCGGCACATTAAATGCGGCAAATCAATTCTGGCTACCTTCGATTAGTCCATTGTTCTCCAGCGTCACAGTCCTGATTGGGATTGGCGGATTGGCATTGGTGCTGGGCAAACAGATTATTGAACCCCAATATGCGGTTTTGGGCGGTATGGTGCTGGGCTATAGCACTTTAGCGGGTGCGGTGCTGCAATGGCTGGTGCAAATACCAGCACAGTGGAAGGCGGGGATGGGGGGACTGCGCCTGCGGTTTAACTTTGCGATCCCTGGCGTACAGGAAATCCTCAAAATCATGGGGCCAGCTACCTTCTCTTCGGGCATGATGCAGATCAATGTATTTACGATTTTATTTTTTGCCTCTTATATTCCCCAAGCTGCTTCAGCTCTGGGCTATGCCAGTTTATTAGTTCAAACTCCGTTGGGGATCGTGTCAAATGTGATCCTAGTGCCGCTATTTCCACTATTTTCTCGTCTTGCCGATCCTGCTGACTGGGATCAGTTGAAACAAAGGATTAGACAGGGATTAGTCCTGACTGGGATCACAATGTTGCCGCTCAGTGCATTGATGATTGCGCTGGCAGTGCCGACTGTGAGGGTGGTCTATGAACGCTTTGCCTTCGATCGAGAAGCCTCCCAAATTGTGGCTTCGATGCTAGTTGCTTACAGTATTGGCATGTTTGTTTATCTGGCGCGAGATGTTCTGGTGCGGGTGTTCTATGCGCTCGGCGATGGTGATACCCCTTTTCGGATCAGTATCTTCAATATTTTCCTGAATGCTTTGTTGGCTTACATTTTCGTCAATCTCTTCGGTGCGCCAGGACTGGTATTGGCAACGGTAGGTGTGAATGTGACCTCGATGGTGATGTTGCTGTGGGCACTCGATCGAAAGCTGAATGGTTTACCGCTCTGGCAGTGGAGCATCCCAATTTTGGGCTTAGCGGGAATTAGTTCGATCGCGGGCTTAGCAAGTTGGGTGACTCTATGGGGCTGTGAACGACTGTGGGGCAGTGAAGGGTTGTTAAATCAACTGGCTCAACTAATTTTGTCTGGCACTTGTGGCATGGTAATTTTTGCCATCCTCGTTTTGCAATTACGCTTACCTGAGTTAGAGGGGGCAATAGCACAGGTGAAGCAAAGATTGAGGCGAAATAGAAATTAGCATAATTACTCAAGGGCTACGGTTTGCAAACAAAAATAGGATTACAATAATATTCTGAGTTTGTAAGTTAGAGTTAAGTTAACTAGACTATAAGTAAAGATGAGTGACTCAACTCCATATGAAAGACTAGGCGTAAATGAAGAGGCCTCTTTTGAGGAAGTTCGCGATGCCCGCGATCGCCTGCTGAGCGAAATCGCAGGGAACGAACTCTAACAAGAGCTGATTGAGGCTGCCTATGATGCTGTCTTGATGGATCGTCTTAGAGCCAGACAAGAAGGCAAAATCAAAGTCCCCGATCGAATTCGCTTTCCTGAGCGGCTTTCGGCTAACTTACCAAACACAGCTCAGCCCATCGTGCCAACAGGTACGCCTAGCTGGTTGTCAAACCTGCTGGACAATCCTAGCCGTCAGGAAATCTTGACATCAGCAGGTGTGTTTGCGGGATTGGGGGTATTCAGCGCAATTTTACCAACTGTATCGGCTCCGACCTGGTTGGCGGGAGCTTTAATTTCTAGTATTTATTTTCTCAATCGCAAGCAAAATCGGTTTGGGCGTTCTGTATTAATTGCTTTTGTTGGCTTAATCGTTGCGGTAGGAATTGGCTCACTGATTGGTCAACTGCCAGCTTTGGCTGCTCTAGATCCTAGTAATGCCTCTAGAATAGCGACTTTACTCATGGTTCTGATCATGTGGTTGGTCACTTGCTTCTTGCATTAATCCATTCAGCATTTTTCTTGTGTTCAAACTCTCAGAGCCTCGCGATAGGCAATCACAGCTTGGGTCTGGTTCTGAGTTTGAGTAGTAGTGCCAATAAATTGCCCAAGTAAATCAAAATCTAAATCTGGTAAAAATTCACTCCGATCGATCGATGTATATTCACGATCTTTGAGGAGATAAAGTTGCCATTGCTTTTTCTTCACTTGCCAAAACCAGACTTCGGGAATTTGCAATCCCTGATAAACACTTAATTTGTCGATCCCACCACTACTAATAAAAATTTCTAAGGCAATATCAGGTACTTCTTTTAACGCACCAAAGCAGTAGCACTCATCAGGTTCTAGCCCCCTCAAAGCTGCTTCATCTCTAAATGTCGTATTGCCATAGCCATTTAGATCGATGATTTTTTCCACCGCATACATCTCAATCAAACGAGCAATAATTTTTTTTAAGAGTTCGTGCTCGCTGGATGTACTCATAATCTCCAAAATGCCTTCAAGGAATGTAACGCGCAAGGATGGATATTCATCGACAAACCCATCAATAAAGTTAGCGTACTGTTCCCAGGTGATGTCGCTGAGAATTAGCCTTTGCTCTTGGGCATCAGGTAGATTGAGGTGAAGAGGAAGAATATCTGAAATTTGCATAGCTAATCTCGATCGATATAATTTGTATCATATTCGATCGAACCTACACCCTAAGAATGCAAGCCTTTTCATAGGGATTTACAAACTAAAAGCTGACTCTAGATAGCTGAGTAATTCTAATTGGCTTGAGATTGGAGGATTGTATACCAGTGCTACATCAAAACGACAGGGAAGTCTCTCTAGGTCAGGATGATCGGCTAGAAATTCTGTTGCGGCTCGCCAAAGTTTTTGCTGCTTTTTCGGTGCGATCGACAGTAATCCATTCTGATCCCAGCTTCGATCGCTGCGGGTTTTGACCTCGACAAATATTAGCCAATTTCGATCGAGTGCCACCACATCCAATTCCCCCCAGTAACAACGCCATTGCCGTGCCAAAATTTTCCAGCCACTAGCTTTGAGTAGATCGGCGACAAACTGCTCACCCGCTTCACCCACTTGCCTAGCTGCCAATCTTTTGCTCGATTTCTGCAAGTCTGATTGCCTAGGAGAAATTCGATCGGTTGACTCAGACAAAATTACCTCAAAAAATCGATAGATATCCGATTAGGATACAAGTGGTGATCTTATTGCTTAGCCAGCCTAATATTTTATTTATGAAACCTTTTTCGATCGCAGATTCTATTTTAATTAAACTAGTCACAGTGATCGGTTGTTTGCTAATTC
>JARCMB010000297.1 GCA_030248825.1 Pseudanabaenaceae cyanobacterium MP8IB2.15
CTGCGTTCCTTGCCCTGAGAGGTTGGCTATGAGTATTGCAGGATGCGAAGAAAAAACCGCCCTAGAACGGCGGGGCTTTAGACCCAATTTCTTGGTAAAACTATGCCTAATGATGAAGACGATCTGAGTTTCGATTACATTCGGACTGAGTTGAACTACAAGCAGGCAAAGCGGACATTACGCGATATTGTCACGAACCTCGATCTCACACCCAGAGAGAAACAGGGGATGGAAGCGGAGCTAGAAGAACTCCAGCAAATGATGGACAAACTGGAACGTAATGTCGTCCAAATCGCGGTTTTTGGCATGGTGGGGCGCGGTAAGTCATCTGTACTCAATGCTTTATTGGGAGAAAATATTTTCCAGACTGGGCCGATTCATGGCATTACCCGCAGCAGCCAAAGCGCCGACTGGGAGATTTCGCATGAGACCATTACGGCTGGTGACCATCCAGGGATCATGCGAGTCACGCTCAAGGGCTTCGGTGGTTCGAGGGTAGAACTAATCGACACCCCTGGAATCGATGAAGTCGATGGCGAAGAACGGTCTAAGATCGCCAAGCATGTGGCACAGCAAGCCGATTTGATCTTGTTTGTAGTGGCAGGAGATATTACCAATATCGAATATGAAGCCCTTTCCCAGCTTCGCGATGCCAGTAAGCCAATTTTGTTGGTGTTCAATAAAATCGATCAGTACCCTGTGCCCGATCGAACCGCAATTTACGAGAAGATCCGCGACGAACGGGTGCGGCAAATTCTCTCTGAGAATGAAATCGTGATGGCAGCAGCTTCACCCCTAGTCGCCAAAGCCGTATTACAGCCCGATGGTTCGTATGAAGCCGAACTTGTGCCAGGTCAGCCACGGGTTGACGATCTGAAGCTGAAGATTTTAGAAATTCTCGATCGAGAAGGTAAAGCCCTAGTCGCGCTGAATACGATGATGTTTGCGGGTAATTTGCAAGAGCAAGTCGTGCGGCGCAAAATGTTGATCCGCGAACAACGCGCTAATCGCATGATCTGGAATGCCGTAATTACTCAAGCCGTGTCGATCGCTGTTAACCCGATCACCGTGCTCGATATCATTACCACTGCGGTGATCGATGTGTCGATGATCGTGGCATTGTCCAAGCTCTACGGCATTGACATGACCCAGAGAAGTGCGATTGCCCTGATCCAAAAAATTGCGATCAGTATGGGCGGCATCAGTGCCAGTGAACTGTTTGCAACTTTGGGGTTGGGTTCGCTCAAAAGCTTGTTAGGGATCGCTGCACCCGCAACTGGGGGCTTGACGATCGGAGCTTATGTGTCAGTAGCGATTACCCAAGCAAGTTTGGCGGGAGTTTCAACTTACGCGATCGGACTGGTAACCAAGGAATATTTGGCAAACGGCGCATCTTGGGGACCACAAGGACCAAAAGTCGTAGTTGGTCGTATCCTCGAAACCCTAGATGAAACTTCAATTTTGGGACGGATCAAAGACGAACTCCGTGCCAAGCTCGATCTCAGTCGCATGGGCAGACAATCGTGATTCGCGCAATCCTGACTGGCCCAATCGTGATGCCAAGCTGTGATTAGCTTAAGATAGACAAAGACACAACTATAGATAACTAAAAGTGGAGAAATAATTATGGCCCTGGAATTAACCCCAGAAAACGTGGAAACAGTTCTAGATGAATTACGCCCATATCTATTATCAGATGGTGGCAATGTTGAGCTGGTAGAAGTAGAAGGCCCAGTGGTGAGACTGCGCTTGCAAGGAGCCTGTGGTACCTGCCCTAGCTCAGCTATGACTTTGAGAATGGGGATTGAACGTAAGCTGAGAGAAACCATTCCCGACATCGGTGAAGTCGAGCAAGTATTTTAAAGTACTTTTAAAAGTATTTTAAAATCCCTGAAATAGCTGTCTTCTAATGATTTGGGTAAGTCCCTGCGATTGCCCAGATCTGGATGGCGGTTTTAGCAAATTAGGCAAAACCACCTTAATCATCATGCGTGGCGCAATCCATCCCGAAAAGCGTTCATGGCTTCTAGACGTGAGGGCATCTGGACACAACGCACCAATAGAGTCAGATCCAGTTCTGGCAACAATCGACTGCGGGAAATTTCTTGATAATCGTGATTTTCGAGATGGTAAATTTTTAGTCGATCATCTTCCCAAAACCACACTTCTGGAATCTGAAAGCGGCGGTATTTCTCCAATTTTTGCAAGCTCCCACTGGTCAAAATCACTTCGATCGCCAGATCGGGATTTGCTTTCTGTTCACCCAGATAATAGGACTCATCAGGTTCAAACGAAGTGCCTTTTTCTTCGCCTCGGCGGGTAGCACTGCCCACAGGGATGAACTCAATGCCCATCTCGATCGAATAAGCTTCTAAAAACATCCCAAGCAACGATTTAATGAGTTCGTGCGGTTCACCAAGGGTCATCAGTTCAATCCATCCATCAAGATAGGTGATGCGTAAACTGCGAGATCCAGTCAACAGTTTTTCTAACACTTCAAATTCTTGCCAGCTATAGTTACTTGGCAGCAGAAATCGTTGTTCTAGGTCTGGATTAGTTTGCTTGAGTAAGGTAACGCTCATATCCCTAGCTTCCTAGTCCGAAGTACTAAATAATTACAAAAATAGGCTTGTTCGTATTCTAACTGAATGTCTTACTGGTCTTGGATTGATTTCGCCGATCTCTACACCCTCTACCGTATAATTTCAATTTCGGGCATCACTAGATCTCATCTTTTTTAGAGCACAATCTTGAGTAAACCATCCTCCTATTGGCAATTGAGTACATACGTCCGTCCCCATTGGATGCTGATTGGCAGAGCTTTAATCTGTACCGTGGGCTATATCAGTGGGATGCCGTTATTAGCACATATTTTTGGTTTGGTGTCAGAGGCTTTTGCGGCAGGAGATGTCGCAGGTATTACTAAAATTTCTGGCTTTACGCTGTTGCTATTTGTGGTGCAGGGACTGTTTCAATTTGGACAAGATGCGCTGATGTCACAGGCGGCTTTGAAGGTGGCAATGGATTTGAGAGTAAATGTTTACGCGCATCTGCATAGCTTAGATTTAGATTATTTCGCCGAATCTCGGACTGGTGATCTTTCGTATCGGTTGACCGAGGATATCGATCGAATTGCTGAGATGGTGGGTAAATTTTTCCATCAGTTTATCCCATCGATTTTGCAATTGATATTTATCTTGTCATACATGATC
>JARCMB010000298.1 GCA_030248825.1 Pseudanabaenaceae cyanobacterium MP8IB2.15
GTAATGGCAGTGGTGGCAGTGATGATGACACGCCGAAGTCTAGCCTTGAACATTTAACTGAAGTTGTGTCGATTTTGAATGACGATCGGCCAATTCAGCCGATGGAAATTTTGCCTGTGGCTGGGCGGCTGTTGCTGAAACCCGAAACTCAGCAGCTCGGTCGTCGGGTTGTCGGACAATTAGCTCAACGGGCCATCGCCAGATTCATCCGCGAACTAGCTCTCAAAGACGATCGAAAAGATAATAAACCTAAAGACAACAAGTTGAAGTCTTCTCAGCCCCTAAAAACTGTGACGTTCGATCGACGATCTTTTAATGATAATTCGATCGAATTAGCTCAAACTACTCAGCGAATTCCAGTCGGAGCTGTTAATCCTAATCCATCTGCAAATTCATCTGCAAATTCATCGTCACCTCACCGAATCGATCGACAACTGAATGGGCGCAGTTGGTAATCAGTTGGTAATTGGCTCTCTATCCACCACCGACGATCGTCACGATTTCTAGTCGATCGCCATTTTGCAAAATTGTCTCATCCCAAAACTGACGGTGTAAAATCTCACCGTTGTACTCCACTGCGAGTAACTTGGGATTTAAGCCCAAATGCACCAATAGCTGAGGCATATTCAGGTTTGTCTCGCAAGTTTGAGCACTTCCATTAACTTGTAGCGTAATCATGAGTCGATTAAAAATTTCTGGTTTTTGCTGGATTAAATAAATGAGAGTTCACCCACGACTTCCAAACGCTTGAACTCGCCTAAAATCGTAAAAGATTCGGCTAAAGTTTCGGCGATCGAAGGCGAAATCCAACCTAATTGTCGGAGCAAATGGATCGCTGCGGCATGTTTAGCACGTTTTGCCCCATCTATCACCTTAATCGCCAGCCCTAAACCTTCCCCAATCCGCCCGACGCATTGTAAACCTTCCGCGCCCGACTTGCTCACAAGTTGTCCTTCTGTCAAACGCATTAGTTCTGTGTCAAACTCGCCTTTTCCTGCCACCATTTCAGGGTGAGACACCATCGCCCGTGTAATTCGTTCTAAGTGGAGTTGACTGTGGGAAGCAAGCTGTGCGTACAAATGCGCTAGTTGCCTAATTTCCATCAGATAAGTTGGCACGCCGCAATCATCATGTACACCAATAAACTCAGCCGCAGGCATCTGTAACAACTCTGCCATTTTTGCCAAAATCAGCTCTTGTACAGGATGGTTACGATTCATATATGCACCCAATGACCAGCCTTGGAGTTGGCAAATCGCCAGCATCCCCGCATGTTTGCCAGAGCAGTTGTGTTGCAGAGGGCTTTTGGCATGTTCAGGCATGGGGCAGCGCAACATATTTGGTTCGATATCACAATGCCAGAGGATGTTAAACACCTGTCGAGCTTGTTCGATCGAACCTTGATGCGATCCACAAATCACGGCGAGATCGACATCTGAGAGGTTATATCGCTCCAGAACACCGCTCACCGACACCGCAATCGCTTGAATCGGTTTCAGAGCCGAACGTGCAAAGGTTTCAGCTTGAGGATCACCCGCCGCCGACAAAACCCGCCCGCGTGCATCCGAAACCACCGCTTGGCACTTATGCACAGACTCAATAATTCCCTCACGTAATAGGTTGACTGCAATACTATTGGCGTGATTTCTTTTTCCCAGATTCATATTTAGCTTACGTTTACGGGCAGAATGCTGATTTTAGCAACGGTAACGACATCATATCTCAATCATCGTTGTCGGGATATGTGTAAAGATATGTAACAGGTTATCTTATTTTTTGCCATGACTGTAGCGATCGAAACTTCTATCTCTGGACAACATTGGCAATGGCGCGACCAGCCAATCTACTATGTGCGCTCTGGCGAAAATCTTCAGCGTCCCCCTTTGTTATTAGTGCATGGCTTTGGGGCTTCAACCGATCACTGGCGCAAAAATATTACCGAACTCAGTCAAGAGTTTGAAGTATGGGCGATCGACTTGTTGGGATTTGGTCGATCGGCAAAACACGACTGGCAGTACAGTGGCGATCTATGGCGCGACCAGTTGCATGAGTTTGTGCGTGATGTGATTCAACGTCCGACGGTGCTGGCGGGAAACTCGCTCGGTGGCTATGCCTGTCTATGTGTCGCAGCCGATTATCCTACGTCAGCCGCAGGGGTGATTTTGCTTAACAGTGCTGGCCCATTTACCGATACCAATCCGCTCGGCGCAAAGCCAATCAATCCGATCCAGAAAGCCTTTGCCCAGCTTGCCCAGTCGGGGATTCGCCAACCATGGGCAAGCTTTTTGTTATTTCAGTACGTTAGGCAAAAATCTCTGATTCGCAAAACCTTACTCAAAGTCTATGTCGATCGATCGGCAGTTACAGATCGACTGGTGGATGAAATCTATCAACCTTCTTGCGATCCAGGCGCACCTAAAGTTTTTGCTTCGGTGTTCTCTACGCCACAGGGTAAAAAAGTCGATGAGTTACTCAGCACAATGACCTGTCCGCTGATGACTATTTGGGGTGAAGGCGATCCGTGGATGAACGGTCGGGCAAGATCCGCAAAATTCTTGCAATTCTATCCCACCGCGATCGTGCATTACCTCAACGCAGGACATTGCCCCCACGATGAAGTGCCAGCTCAGGTAAACGCCCTGATCCGTGACTGGGTGACGGCGAATGTATCTACTTGATGATTACTTGCTAATAAAGGGACGCATCAGTAAATAACCCGCACCAAACGAGGTAAATACGATCAAAATTATGGTTACAGCTAACCACCAACCACTTAATTTGCCAGACTGGGCTGAAAGTTGGGCGGCTCCAGTCCGAGCAACTTCTTGAGTCGAAAATCTGATCGCTGTTTTATCAGGATTCCGATCGGGATTTTTTCCTGACCCATTTTCCGAGCTAAATTCTGGCTGTGCTGATGAGTCATTTGCCCACTCCGACAACATTTCTGGGAGCTTTGCTGGTTGAGCCGACGGCGCAGATAATGATGGTGCGGCAACACTAGCTCTAGCCACTTCATGCATTCTTTGGGATACAGTCTGAGCCTGTTGTCCTATGTTTGATTTGGCGATCGACTGCTGGATCTTTTGGGTGGACTTGGCGATCGACGTAAATTCTTGGATTAGGACTTGGTTTTGAGCCGTGAGCTGTTCGTTTTGAGCCTGAATCGCGGCAAGCTTTGCCTGAGTTGATTGCAGTTCTGATGACAATTCTCGGTACAGAGAAATAGGCACAGAAGGTTGATAATTACTAGCCTGTGATGATTGCGCCGTGGAGTTAGATTGCATAGTTTGGATGGCAGAGAAAACTTTAGAGTTAACTTTAGAGACAAATTTTAGAGGCTTAACAAGAGACATCACACTTGAGCAGCAAGGCTTTTGTGTGGGGTTTTGCTTGTGGTCGCAAATACTGTAGTCGAAACTTTAGCACTGTTTTTTAATTTCGATCGAAATTTTTGACAGAATTTCCAAACCGAGATTAAGCATCTAATGCCGATCTATCTAAGCTAAGATCTGGGCTAAGATCTGGCTGTGCAAGTTTGTGAAAAAAGTAATATGAGTACGAATTTACCGATCGACTTAGAACACCTGCATCAAATATCAGAGGGGGATACTGAATTTGAACTGGAGTTATTGCAGGTCTTTGTCGAAGATACTCAAGAACATATTGCTAAAGCACGGCTAGCGATCGGTCTACAAGACTATCAACTCATAGCCAGAGAAGCCCATCATATGAAAGGATCGAGTGGTAACGTTGGCTCCAATGCCATGCAGGCTCTAGCGCATGACCTCGAAGACCTCGCCAAGCAGCAATCGATCGAACAGACTGATGCCATCCTAGTCCAACTGGAACAGCAACTACTTCAGGTTCAAGACTTTATGAAAACTTACGCCTAGCTTAAAGATGAAACATAGACTCAAGCAAATTAGTCTATGATTTTGGGGCTTTGTTTTAGCGACTTGTGTGGGTTGGGTGAGAGATGGAAAAAAAATATCAGTATGCTTTGTTTGGTTCGCTGGCTGTGCTGTCTTCGGGGCTGGCGATTTGGGCGGCACAGGTTACTGGTTCGACATTTCAACCAAAATCTGGCTCGGAAGCTCAGTTAGCGAATAGTTCGAGTGCGTCACCTCCGCCCGATCCGAAGTCTGCATCGGTAAAGATCCCCAGTCCAACTGAAGCTTTAGAGCAAGCCGAAAAACTCAATCCCGAACAGTTATCGCAGTTAGAAGTGGATGATACGATCCGCGATCGACTCCGCTTCGATCCAGAATGGCGCAAAATTGCCAATGAAGTACGGCAAGACATCATGGTGCTAAAGTTTGGCGACGGCAAGATCCAAAAGCCGATCTGGGAACGCTACGGCGCAAAAGTGTATCCATTACTCGACTATTACAGCCGTTCAAGAGATCTAGCAAGACAAACCTATGGCATGGCAGGGATTCATAGTTTAGGTAAACCTTACACAACTCTCTGGCTGGCAAACCAACTCAAACGGCGACTGAATAGACCTGGGTTTGAATTGATTACGCAAAACCCTGATTATCTTTTAGGCAAATCCGAGAAATCCACTGATTACACCTCGAAGCAATGGGA
>JARCMB010000299.1 GCA_030248825.1 Pseudanabaenaceae cyanobacterium MP8IB2.15
CCGTTACGAATAAAAACGATCGTGAATCGGGCACTTCGTAGGAGCTAGAATTAAACTCTAGTCTGGAAACTATCTCTTACGGCAGTGCCTGAACTCAGACAAAACATCATTACGAGAGACTGGGTGATTATCGCTACTGAGCGGTCAAAGCGTCCCGATCAATTTGCTCGATCTCGTCCCCATCCGATCGTTCCCGCCTATCAAGATCATTGTCCTTTTTGTCTGGGCAACGAAGATCGCACACCTGATGAATTTTATCGACTTAGCGATCTCACGGGTTGGCGCGTCCGAGCCGTGCCCAATAAATTTCCCGCCCTTGCTGCAACAGGAGAGCGGATCAGAAAAGTCGAAGGCATCCATCGATCGATGACGGCGGTAGGATTTCATGAAGTGATTATCGAACATCCACGGCATGACATCACAACCGCGCTGATGGATGTTGTCGATGTTGAAAATATTCTCAAAGTCTATCGCCAGCGTTACATCAAGATCATGCAAGATCCTCGGATTGAGGCGATCGTGATCTTCAAAAATCATGGTGAAGGGGCAGGTACATCTTTAGAACATCCACATTCTCAACTAGCCGCCACACCTGTTGTGCCATTTCAAGTTCGGGCGCGGATCGAAGAAGCGATCCGTTACTTTGATGACACAGGCGAATGTGTGTTTTGTAGCACGCTCAAAGATGAACTCTCAAGCCGAGATCGCCTGATCTATGAGAGCGAATATTTCGTCGCTTTTATCCCTTTTGCCGCACTTTCGCCTTTTCATATTTGGATTTTTCCGCGCCATCATGCTTCGTCTTTTCATGAGATTACCGATCTAGAGATTTTCGATTTGGCTGTGATGCTGAAGACAGTCCTCGCTAAGCTTTACTTTGGGCTGAATAATCCTGACTTTAACTATTCCATTCGATCGATCCCACTTCACGATCGACCGACTGATTATTTCCACTGGTACATTGCGATCGTGCCGCGAGTTTCAATCCCCGCAGGATTTGAGCTAGGTAGTGGGATGTATATTAATTCCGCAATACCTGAAGAGAGTGCGAAATACCTCAGAGAGATCCAAATTCCATTGGATTCCCCATAACTGGATAGTGACGGTTTTAATGGCAAAAGTTAGAGATAATAATCATAGAACTGTCGGCATACTACTAAATTCATGATTACTTTTGCTCTACCCAAAGGATCGTTGCTTGAGGATTCGATCGCGCTGCTGCAATCGCTTGGGCTAGATTTCAGCTTATTTTTAGATAAGTCAAATCGCCTCCTCCAAATTACTGACCCCACTGGAGCGGCGAGAGCTTTGTTGGTAAGGGCGCAGGATGTGTCTGTGTATGTGGAATACGGTCAGGCGCAAATTGGGATTGTCGGTGAAGATGTGCTACGCGAAAAAATGCCCAGAGTGGCGCGGCTGGTGGATTTAGGTTTTGGCAAGTGTCGCCTGTCGATCGCGGTGCCAAAAGATAGCCCATATACTTCAGCGTTAGATTTGCCCCCCCATTGTCGGATTGCCACTAAGTCGGTGCGTTGTGCGCGTGAGTATTTCCAGAGCATTGATTTGCCTGTCGAAATTATTCCGCTCTATGGTTCAGTGGAGTTAGGCCCAATTACTGGTATGTCCGAAGCGATCGTCGATTTAGTCTCGACTGGACGCACGCTCAAAGATAATGGACTAGTTGAAATCGAGGTTCTTTTTGAAAGCACGGCGCGATTGATCGCTCACCAACTCAGCTATCGCCTCAACAAAGATAACCTCAGCGACGTTATCGATAAAATCCGCTATACGGTAAATGAAAAATAGTAAGTCACAAAACCTCTATCTTCGAGAAAACTTTTGAGAGAATCACGATCAGACTGATATAGCCTGCCCATATTCGGCATCTGTACCGACTGAGCAAAAGTTCGTCTTGACGTATCAAAGAACTTTTTGCAAAGCAACAAAACCTGATTCACATCTTAATCCCAATCTTCGCTCTCATCTTTGTTCTCATATTCTCGATCGACAGAAGACTTGAGCATTAACTCTAGGGCTTGCCAATCAACAGATTGGCTGGATTGAGCTAAGACTAGTTGACCTCGATGTAATTGGATGAGATTACTACACCATTTAGAGGCTAAATCAAGTTGATGATTGACCATAATTACCGTCAGTTTCGGGGTCAAATCTCGCAGTAAATCTAGTAAGAAATTAGCACGTCCGCTATCAAGCGCAGAAGTCGGCTCGTCTAGCACCAAGATTTCTGGTTCCGTCACTAAAGCTCGTGCGATCGATACCCACTGTTTTTGTCCTACCGATAGCTGGACTTCGGTGCGAGACATAAGTTTGTGGTCAAGTTGTAATCGCTCTGTCCACTCCTTTAGTCGAGATTGAATCTTGTCGATCGAATAGCCTCTTAATTTCAATGGATAAGTAATCGCCTCTTGGACAGTCATCCCTAGCAAAAAAGGTTCTTGGGGAACTAACATAACGCTCGATCGAAGCGTGTCGATCGGCATGGTTTGGATATCTTTGCCATGCATCAAAATCTTGCCTGATGTCTGATCTATTAGGCGATTGAGTAATCTCAGCAAAGTCGATTTCCCTGCACCCGAAGCCCCCACGATCGCCGTACATTTACCCGCTTCGATCGTCAGCGAAATGTTAGTCAAGATTGACTTGTAGCTGACTTGGTGTAATTCCAAAGCTGGTATAGTTTGAGACATCATACTTTTATTTGAGATGTATGTCCAAACCGCTCTAAAATCTCTTTTAATACCAGAGTCACCAGAGCCAGTAATCCCAAAATTAGCGAAGCTGTAAAAGCTTCTTGAGACTGGTAATTTTTGTAGGCTTCTTCGATAAACAATGGCAAAGTCTGAGTTTTACCCGCTAAGCTGCCCGAAACTACTGACACCGCCCCAAACTCACCCATCGCTCTAGCATTTGTGAGCAACACCCCGTAGAGTAAACCCCAGCGAATATTCGGTACGGTGATTCGCGAAAAGATTTGCCAGTCATTCGCGCCTAAAGTCCGAGCTGATTCTTCTTCCGAAGTGCCAACTTCTTCTAAAATTGGGATGACCTCACGAGCGACAAATGGCATCGTCACAAAAGTACTGGCAAGTACCACGCCTGGAATCGCAAACACAATTTGAAGATTAATCTGCTCCAAAAATGGCCCAAACCAACCATTCTTGCCATAAAGTAGCACGATCATCAGACCAGCGACCACAGGCGAGATCGAAAACGGTAAATCGATAATGCTGATCAAAAGTGTCCTGCCTCTAAATCTATTGCGGGCAATTACCCATGCAGCACACAACCCAAACACAGTGTTTAATGGGATTGAGACGACTGCAACTAAAAGCGTCAACTGCGCCGCACTGAAGAAATCCTGATTCTTAAACACTTCCAGTGCTGGCTCGATCCCTTTGGCAAAGGCAACATAGACCACATTTAAAACTGGAAAGAACAAGACTAATCCTAGATAAGAAACCGCGATCGAAATTAATCCCCACTTCACTAGAAATTCGCCAGTATTGAGTTTTCTGGTATTTGACCTCTCATTTCCAAAGCCAATCTCAACCACAGGATCAACCGACATACTTTTGCCCCCAGCGTTGTAAGAAATTAATGATCAAGATCAAAATCAGCGAGATCAGCAGCAACACAGTCCCAATTACAGTTGCACCCACATAGTCATATTCTTCTAGTCTTTGGAAAATCAAGATCGGCGCGATCAAGTCCTGAAAAGGGATATTAGAAGCAATAATCACCACAGAACCAAACTCACCCACCGATCGAGAGAAACCCAGTACTATACCAGTCAAAATTGGTGGAATTAGCGGCGGGAACTGGACACGCCAGAACGTTTGCCAGTTAGTCGCACCTAAACAATGGGAGGCCTCTTCTAGTTCTTTTTCCATTTCTTGGAGCACAGGTTGCAAAGTTCTCACCACAAAAGGTAAAGAGATAAACACCATGGCAATGAATACACCCGTGCGGTTAAATGCAAGCTGAATCCCCAATGGTTCCACCAATTGACCAATCCAGCCATTAGGAGCATAAACCGTTGCTAAGGTAATGCCTGCAACAGCAGTCGGCAACGCAAAAGGTAAATCTACGGCGGCATCGACGATTTTTCTGCCAGGAAACTCATAGCGCACCAATACCCAAGCTAAGAGAGTGCCAAAGAAACCGTTAACGATCGCGGCATAAAGGGCGGTGACAAAGGTGACATCATAGGCAGACAGGGCAATATCACTTGTGGCTTTCTCCCAAAATTCTTGCGGTGATGAAGTCGCCGCCTTGAGCAACATTGCCCCAATTGGGATTAATAACATCACCAATAGATAAGCCCAAGTCACAACCCAGGCAAAGGGAAATTTAAACCTTCTTTTCGGCAGATTTTGAGCTAAAGTCATTACCAGCCCTCCTCTTCTGCTGAATTACGCCATACTTCCAAATCTAGCTCATTCAGATATTGCAGGGCAGATTGGATTCGATCGGCTAAGCCTCGCAGTTCCAGTTTGAACCAGCCTTCTTGCTCAACACTTTCGCCCAAGATTGCCGCCGTAATATTCACGGTTAAGCCATATTTGGAGATCAGTTGCGAGATTACAGGTTCTTGATGATAATCACTGGGAATTCTCACTGTGATCAGGACATGAGTGGGGCGGTGATCGGGAGTAGCTGAGATATCTGGCTGTGGTGAACCAGTCCCAATTCCAGTGTCAATTTCAGTTAGCATAATTAGTCCTCCATTTACCCCTTCTTTAAGCTGGATTGAATCTTGTCAAATGACGCACCGTCGGCAAAAAACTTGGTTTGGATCGTATCCCAACCACCAAAATCTTTAACCGTCAGCAACTTCTCTACTTTTGGAAATTTATCCTTAAATTCAGTCTCGATCGATGGTTCGATCGGGCGAAATCCCACCTTGGCAAATTCTCGCTGGGCAACTGGAGTAAACAGGAACTCTGCAAACGCTTTGGAGATGGCCTCAGTCCCATGTCTTTTTGTATTTGCATCTACCACAGCGATCGGTGAATCAATTGAGATATTAACGTCAGTGGGGACGATGAATGGCTCTTTATCTCCCTCCATTTCTGCTAATAGTACTTCATTTTCATAATTGATTAGAACATCACCTTGACGCTGCTTGTAAAAGACTTCGCTAGATTCACGCGCATCTTTGGGTAGGACTTTGGTGTTTTGATAAAGTTGCTGGGTAAATTCTTCAGCTTTTTCGGCAGATTTTAAGTTGTGTTCGCCAGCACCATAGATTGCGAGGAAGTTCCATCTGGCACCGCCTGAAGTTTTAGGATTGGCTGTGATTATGGCAACTCCAGGTTTGACGGTATCTTCCCACCCTTTAATGTTTTTCGGGTTCCCCTTACGCACGGTCAAAGCCACGACCGAATTAGTCACGATCGACTCATTAGGTAATTCTTTTTCCCAACCTGGTTCGATCAATTTCGCTTTCACCAACTTTTGCGTATCCATCGATAAGGCGAGATGGGTGATGTCGGCTTCCAGCCCATCAATCACAGCACGGGTCTGGGAGCCAGAACCACCATAACTTTCCGTGATTCTGACTTTTTGCCCTGTCTTTTGCTCCCACGCGGCGGTAAACTGCGGGATAATTTTTGAGTACGCCCGTTTGGTCACGGCATAGGAAACTAGGATAATTTCTGCTTCTTTTTTGTTTGCTTCGGTGTTGTTGCTTTGATTTGTTTGACTTGATGGACTACCGCAAGCAGCAATCGCAAAAGCTAAACATATCCCCACGCTAAACAATGAGAGCCATTTCCTGAAATGTTTCCAGATCATATTCATGATTTTAAATACCGTTTAACCCATGTACTTACCGTAGATTATCATGCGATCGCTAATAATGGCAATTTATAGCATCGTGAAATCTAGCTGTTGTTCGATCGCTAAATGATAAAATTCTTCGATGTATGACAATACCTGCAAATTTCTCGCTGAGACCTTCCCCACCGACTTCGCCAGTTGGCTATTAGGGGAATCGATCGTACTCACCAAAATAGAACCCTCAGAACTGGCAGTCGAAACCATCCGCGCCGACTCAGTCATATTTCTAGAATCGTTCAAAATCATCCTCCACATCGAATTCCAGACCAGAACCGATGAAAACATGGCATTTCGGATGC
>JARCMB010000300.1 GCA_030248825.1 Pseudanabaenaceae cyanobacterium MP8IB2.15
CCACGCATTTTCTTGGCATCGCGTTCCATTACGCCCAAATCTGCACCAACATATGGAGCGAGATCGATTTTATTAATCACCAGCAAATCTGATTTTGTAATGCCTGGGCCACCTTTGCGCGGAATCTTATCACCAGCCGCGACATCGATCACATAAATCGTCAGATCGACTAGCTCAGGACTGAACGTAGAAGCGAGGTTATCACCACCACTTTCGACAAATACTAGTTGAAGGTTGTTGAAATGTTTTTCCAGCTTTTCGATCGCCGCCAAATTCATCGAAGCATCTTCGCGGATCGCCGTATGCGGACATCCACCCGTCTCTACACCCATAATTCGCTCTCGATCGAGCGCCTGACTACGAACTAAAAATTCGGCATCTTCTTGGGTGTAAATATCGTTGGTGACGACAGCGATGTCATAGTGCTGTCTCAACGCCTTACATAGGGCATCTACTAAGGCGGTTTTTCCCGATCCGACTGGGCCAGCAATTCCAACTCGAAAAGCACTCATTTTTAGTTGCTCTTATATCAGATAGATTATTAGATTTCATTCTTTTTCCCCTCTCCTTCAAAGGAGAGGGGCTAGGGGTGAGGTTCTAAGGTTCTAAATTCCCAAAGCTTCGAGGATATCTTTAGCGTGGGTGTCAGTTTTGACTGAGGTGTAAACGTGACTGATTTTGCCCTCTGCATCGATCACATAAGTAACGCGCTTGGCATAGCCGCCACCATCGACATCATAAGCTTTGGTAATAGAGCCACCAACATCAGCTAATAGTGGAAAGGGTAAGCTAAATTTGGTCGTAAATTGCTGGTGAGATGCTTCGTCATCCATACTCACACCAAATACGGTAATATCCTTACCTTGGTATTCGGCATAGGAGTCACGAAAGCTACAAGCTTCTTTGGTGCATCCTGGGGTGTCATCTTTAGGATAGAAATATAGCACCACTATCTTGCCTGTATAGGTCGATAGGGAGACAGTATTACCATTTGTGTCTTTGGTTGTAAAAGCTGGAGCTTTGTCGCCAACAGATAAAGCCATAAAATCAATCTCCGTAAATTCGATCGGTCAGTCTTGAGTCATCCTATCACTCAATTCCCTGCCCCCTAACCACAAGCCAAATTACAACCACTAATTTTTCAGCATGATTGTGGCTTTGATCGGCACAACTCCTGTTTGATCGCTGGCGATTTGGATGGCAGCAGCATGGGACAGATCTAACATGCGTTCATCAACATATGGACCTCGATCGTTAATCCTCACCACCACCGAATTCCCATTGTTGAGATTAGTCACTTTTAAGTAGGTATCAAATGGCAGACTGGGGTGAGCTGCGGTGAAGTCGGCCTGCCTAAACATTTCGCCCGAAGCAGTTTGGCGACCATTGAAATAGGGGCCATACCAAGATGCCATTCCTTCCAAGCTTGTTTGAGTTGTCACCAGTCGATACATCCGTTCTTGGGCTTCAGTCATGGTGAGCGGTTCTGCACCCAAGGCTACGCGCAAATTATTCACCCACTGCGTTAGAGTCAGCGTTGGATTTTCTAATTCACTATTAGGTAGGAAGAACAACATTTCGGTGCCAACCCTTGCCATGTAGCGCCCACCAGCGTAAGTCGGGACTATTTGGTCGGGATCGAGGTCAAATCGTTTCAGCAATGTACTGAAGCGGGTGATGATCGATGCAGCTTCGATCGGACTAGAGACGGCGAGAATTTGCTGTCTATTCACCCAGATTGTCCACTTGCCGTTATATTTCAGTTTTAAATCGACCAAGTTAGAAAACGCTCTACGGAAGAAGCTTTTTTCGATCATCTCGATCGACACATGGCTAGAATTATCAGCCCAGCTCATAGGAGCAAGCTGAAACGTATTTTTGGAGTTACCAGAAAACAGCGAACTGAACGCCGCAATACACATTGCCGCTAGGGTATTCATATAAATTTTTTAATGTTTCGTTAAGTCAAGCTAGGCTCATTTTAGGTTAAAGATCGAGTGGGGATCAAATCGGGATCGCAAAAAATAGCTCGGAGCAGAAAATATTGCCAGAGCTAGTCATGCATTTAGTGCTATTTAAAAAGTTGTTGGGCTTAAAGCTCTAAATATGGCTTAATATTTCTTAATATCAAAAATCCCGATCTACATCGCATTTAGTTATTTTTGATACTTTTTGTGGTCTAAAAATCATTGTTAGCACGCGATCGATTTAGAGATCGTAGCCAAATAGATTGGGGTTAACTAGATCGAGTTTAATGTCGCCTAATCCATACTCTTCCCAGCGTCGATCGCACATGGCAGTAACATCAGGATCGCTCTCTAAGGCTTCACCCCATTCATGATCGGTTTCGGGTGAAATTTTTGTTGTGGCATCAATCCCCATCCGCCCGCCCAGACCGATCTTTTCGCTAGCAAAGTCTAGTGAATCAAATGGGGTGCTGGGAAGAATAAACACATCGCGCACGGGATCGACCTTGGAGGCGATCGCCCAGATCACCTGACGTGGATCGCGGATGTTAATTGTTGAGTCCACCACGATCACGAACTTGGTATAGGTAAATTGTGGTAGAGCACTCCAGAATGCCAGTGCCGCACGACGCGCCTGACCAGGATAGGCTTTTTTAATTGAGATAATTGCCGCTTTATAACTGAGGGCCTCCATCGGCAAGAAGAAATCAGTAATTTCGGAAACCTGTTGCCGCAAGATCGGGGTGTAAATACGGTTGAGCGCGATTGCCATCATCGCTTCTTCTTTTGGTGGTCTGCCGCTAAAGGTGGTGAGGTAGATCGGGTCGCGCCGATGCGTAATAGTCTGAAAACGAATCAGGGGAGAATCTTCTACGCCACCGTAATAACCCATATGATCGCCAAATGGCCCATCAGGTAGAACTTCTCCAGGCGTAATCGTCCCTTCTAGAATAAATTCTGCTTGGGCGGGTACTTCCAAATCCAGCGTTTTACATTTCACTAGTTGCACGCCCTCACCGCCATAGAGTCCCGCAAAAATCCACTCGGACAGATCGATCGGGATTGGTGTTGCGGCTGCCATGATCAGGAGGGGATCGATCCCTAGAGCGATTGCAATTTCTAGCTTCACACCCATTTCGGTGGCTTTACGCAGATGTCTAGCCGCACCGCGCACGGATAACCAATGTACAGTCATCGTATTGATTGACTGTTGCTGCAAACGATAGACACTGATATTGGGAATACCATTCTCAGGATCTTTGGTGATCACTAACCCTAAGGTAATTATCCGCCCCGCATCACCATTCCAAGGACGGATCAACGGCAGCATATCTAAGTTGACATCTTCGCCTTGGATCGCGATCTCTTGGCAGGGAGCTGTACCAAACATGACTTTTTGAGGACGAGACTTGACCACATCAAATAAGATTTTGCCAAAGTCTACGGCTTGCGCTAGTTTTTTTGGTGGTTTGGGGCTTTGGAGTTTACCGAGTTTTTCGCCGAGGGCTTCTAGTTCCATCTGGCTCTCCATCCCCATTGCCCAGCAGACGCGCTCGACTGTGCCCAACAGGTTCACCACCACGGGGATTTTAGAGCCCTTAACATTCTCAAAGATCACGGCGGGCCCACCTGACTGCAAAAGTCGATTGCTAATTTCGGCAATTTCTAGATCGGGATCGACAAGGGCGGTGATACGACGTAACTGTTGACGTTGTTCTAGTAGCTGCAAAAAAGAGCGCAGGTTGCGGGTCATAGGATTTTGGGATAGTACTTATCTCTATTCTGACCGATCTCGATTTGGGTCGATCGAATCTTCGTTAATAACTGGAGCTTGTGCCAATACAAAAGGCTGCACAATCAGACTGGTAAAGCCCTGAATATTTTGGGTCGTCCAATGTTCGATCTGAGCTTCAGTTGGTCGATAAACCCAGCCATCATCGAGCCACTGTTTGACGATCGACACGTTATCTTCTGCCAAAGCTAAGCCCACACTGAGCAATTCTAGATTTGGTGCCACGATCAGCAACCGACCTTCGATCGCGTGTTCAGCTAGCCAACTCCACTCTGCTAATCCCAGCAGTTCTTCCAATTCCGCTTGTAGATCGCTCACCCGCTTAATATCCCTAAAAGTTCTTCATACTTGGCTTTAACTGCCTTAATGTCCTGCCACATCAGAGATTTGGGGCTACCCTCGGCACGGCTTTGATTGCGTAATAGATAGGCGGGATGGAAAATTGGCATAACCCAACGTCCTTCCCACGACATCCATTCACCGCGAATTTTTGTGATACCGCGCTTGTCGCCTGTAATGCCCCGCACCGCTGTTGCCCCTGTGAGCAAAATAATCTTAGGATCGACTAAACGAATTTGCTCTAGCAAATATGGCTTACATGCAGCCGCCTCTTGTTCGGTTGGCACACGGTTTTCGGGTGGGCGGCATTTGACGATGTTGCAGATATAGACTTCCTGCTCTCCCAGTTGCACCGATGCCAGAATTTTATCTAGTAACTCTCCAGATCTGCCGACAAATGGTAAGCCAGTTTCATCTTCGTTTTGACCAGGCCCCTCACCGATGATCATAATTGCCGCGTTACGACTACCGCGTTCTACTACAACATTTAAGCGGGTAGAAGCCAACGGACATTTTTGACAAGATTTTGCTTCAGCACTGAGGCGACCGAGATCCTCATAGACAACATGAGGCACGATCGACTCCGCAGGCTTAGCTCTTGACTTTTTAGTTTGGGGTTCTGGAGCAAGATCGAAAAGACTAATTTGCTCAGACATAGAAATTCGATCGTGATTTGGAGACAGCCTTAATATTTTACCAGCGCAGCAGATTAAACTGCTCCATGTCTACGGTGTCACGACTGCGATAGATCGATAGAACGATCGCTAGACCAACTGCGGCTTCGGCAGCAGCGATCGAAATCACAAAGATCGCAAACACCTGACCGCGCAGATTACTAGAGTCAAGATAGTTTGAAAATGCCAGCAAATTTATATTCACGGCATTTAACATCAGTTCGATCGACATCAAAACTCGTACAGCATTACGACTGGTAATTAAGCCATAAATACCAATACAAAATAACGCCGCCGCCACGATCAGAAAAGCTTCTAAGGGCATTCTTTCTTTCCTCAATAAATCCAATAAATTAGCATCTAAAATTTAATTTTCTGAGCTAGAACTCCCAACCAACTGCTCTCTAGGGCGTTCTAACAGCGATAGAGATTCTTCGGCGGCGGGGAATTCAGTCGCGACAGGATCGGGCACAAACTCGCGGCGGGCCAGAATAATTGCGCCAACTAAGGCAACCAGTAACAGCACCGAAGCTAGCTCGAATGGTAACAAGTAGTCTGTAAACAAGTGCTTGCCAATGATTACCAAGGTAGAAGGAACTGCGGCAATATTTGGAGTCAGGAGCCAAGGAGTAGAGGTGACGGTCAAAGCCAATAAGCAAAATAAACCTATACAGACTAAAGCTGTAGTAATCTTCCGCACCAAGCTCAACTTGACTGCTTGGTAGTCTTCTTGCTTATTCACCAGCATGATCGCAAACAAGATCAGCACATTCACTGCGCCAACATAGATCAAGATCTGCGCCGCCGCCACAAAGTCAGCATTTAACAGCAGATATAACCCTGAAATACTGATAAACACTCCACCCAGTAAAAATGCTGAGTAGACAATATTTGGTATTAAGACTACTCCCATGGCAGCAGCGATCGTCATTGCTGACAAAATCACCAGTGATACTGCCTGAACTCCTTCTCCCAGATTCATTTAATCTCCTGTAAATTAGCTTTTAAGTGGGCTTTTAGTAGGTTTTAGTTAGCTATTCAGCATTATTGCCAATGTTGCCACTCTCTTCGAGAATTTCTTCGGGACGCTTGCCTGCTCTGCGTTCTGTGTGCGAAACCGCATGTGGTTCGATCGCGCCTTTGGGCAAGTAGGCAAACTCACGCAATGGTGTGACGAATGGATCTTCAGTCACTTTTGTGGGCATCCGACCGAGCGCGACGCTATCAAAGTTCAATTCGTGTCGATCGTAGGTTGAAAGATCGTACTCTTCGGTCATCGCTAGAGCATTAGTGGGGCAATATTCCACGCAGTTACCGCAAAAAATACAGACACCGAAGTCAATACTGTAACTCTTGAGTTCTTTCTTCTTAATTTCGGCGTTAAATTCCCAATCCACTACAGGCAGGTTGATTGGGCATACCCGTACACAAACTTCGCAGGAAATGCACTTGTCATACTCAAAGTGGATGCGACCGCGAAACCGTTCGGATGGGATTAGCTTTTCGTAAGGATATTGCACCGTGATCGGGCGACGACGCATATGGTCGAATGTCACCCCCATCCCTTGACCAATAAACTTTGCCGATTGGATTGCTTCTTTGGCATAGTCGCCAACTTTATTCAGGAATTTCAGCATGGTGTTTCTCGAATCAGGTTTAAGTAATAGCTAGTAATTAATTAAGACTCTAGCCACCAAAGTAATTAGGCAGAGCAATTTTAAAAGCGGCAGTCAGGAGAAGATTCACCAGACCGATCGGTAGTAAAAACTTCCAACCCAAATCTAGAAGTTGGTCAATTCTGACTCTAGGCACAGTCCAACGTAGCAGAATCGCTGTAAAGATAAACAGATAAGCCTTGAGTAGGGTCATCGTAATCCCCAAAGAAGCGGTGATAATCTGCCACCAAGGAGTATTCTTGGAAATCCCAAACCAATCAGAAATCCGATCGATCGGGAAGGGTAGTTCCCAGCCACCTAAATAAAGCACTGCTACTAGAAGTCCAGCTAGAAGCAAATTGGCATAAGAAGAGCCATAAAACAGCATGAACTTCACGCCTGTATACTCGGTTTGATAACCTGCTACAAGTTCTTCTTCGGCTTCAGGAAGATCGAAAGGTAGGCGTTCGCATTCTGCTAGAGCCGAGATCAAGAAAATCACAAAGCCAATCGGTTGCCGCCAGACATTCCAAGACAAAATGCCGTAGTCGGCTTGCTGGTTGACGATCGACACCGTACTAAGACCATTGGACATCAGCACGATCGCCAAAGCCGCCAAAGCCAAAGGAATTTCGTAACTAATCGACTGGGCCGCCGCCCGTAAGCCACCGAGTAAGGCGTACTTATTATTCGACGAATAGCCCGACATCAGCAATCCAATTGGCGCAATGCTAGATATGGCGATTACCAGAAATATGCCAGTACCAACATCTGAAATCAACAGATTTTGACCGAAAGGGATGACCAGATAGCAGAGAAAGACCGAAATAAACACGATTACTGGACCCAGCGTAAACAAGATTGGGTCAGCTTTGGCGGGGATAATATCTTGCTTGATGATCAGCTTCCCAACATCAGCGAGTGGCACTAAAACGCCGAACGGTCCCATATATTCGGGGCCAATTCTTTGTTGAGCGGCTGCCGAGACTTTACGCTCCAGCCAAGTACAGACAAGTGCCAACACACTTGCAACCAAAAACACTAAAAGCATCGGCAGTGGCATCCAGAGGACTTTGGCTACACCTTGAGTCAGCCCAAAGCCCATCAGCACGTCAATCAAAGCCTGTTGAAGATCGATTCCTGTATACACTAGCGGTCTACCTCACCCATAATGATGTCCACACTGCCTAAAATAGCCATAATGTCAGCCAGCTTCATACCTCTCACCAGTTGAGGCAAGATCTGCAAGTTCACAAATCCAGGTGGACGGATTTTAAATCGCCAAGGGAAGACGCTATCTTCGCCGATCAGATACACTCCTAGCTCACCTTTTGGAGCTTCAACCCGCACATAGTGTTCACCTGCTGGGACTTTAAATGTGGGTGAAGGCTTTTTGCTAATGAACTGATAATCTGGGCCGTTCCATTCGC
Organism: Pseudanabaenaceae cyanobacterium MP8IB2.15; assembly: GCA_030248825.1. GTDB lineage: Bacteria > Cyanobacteriota > Cyanobacteriia > Pseudanabaenales > Pseudanabaenaceae > JARCMB01. The sequence continues at coordinate 7,858 of JARCMB010000300.1, forward strand.
TTTTGGGTCCCGCCAAAACTCTCTGAGCCTCTAGGTTTTCGTAGGAGCCACCAGGCAAAGCTTTCAGGGCTTGCAAAATCATTTTGGCAGACTCGCGCATTTCCCGCACTCGGACAAAGTAACGTGCCAGACAGTCGCCACTAGTGTCCCACTGCACTTCCCAGTCAAGCTCGTCGTAAAGCTCGTAGTGGTCGATCTTACGCAGATCCCATTTCACGCCTGAGGCCCGCAGCATTGGGCCCGATAAACCCCAATTGATCGCTTCGTCCTGCCCAATTGTCCCTAGACCTTCGATCCGCTTGCGGAAGATTGGGTTATTTGAGATTAAACGTTCGTATTCGTCAATTTTGGGTGTGAGGTAATTGCAGAAGTCTTCGCATTTATCCACCCAGCCATAGGGCAGATCGGCGGCAACTCCACCGATGCGAAAATAGTTGTGCATCATCCGCATCCCTGTGGCTGCCTCGAACAGGTCGTAAATTATTTCCCGTTCACGAAAGACGTAGAAGAAGGGAGTCTGCGCCCCAATGTCAGCCACAAATGTGCCAAGCCAGAGTAGGTGAGAGGCGATCCGACTCAGTTCCAGCATGATCATGCGAATGTAGCTGGCACGACGCGGCACAGACACGTTAGCCAGTCTTTCGGGGGCATTGACTGTGATCGCTTCGGTAAACATGGTGGCGAGATAATCCCACCGCGTCACGTAAGGCAAATACTGAATAATCGTGCGATTTTCGGCGATTTTCTCCATGCCACGATGGAGATAGCCCAATACAGGCTCGCAATCGACCACGTTTTCGCCATCGAGTGTAACTATCAATCTGAGTACGCCGTGCATGGATGGGTGGTGTGGTCCCAGGTTAATTACCATGCGTTCGGCTTTGGTCTCGATCATCACCATGATTTGCGATCGCCTCTTAAACTAATGCCCTTTTAAAGTCTATGTTTCCAGTCAAGGCTTGAGGTTATTTACTCAAGTCCATCAGTCTTAACAATTATACCTACAGGTTATGACACAGTTACCTCAGTCACTCAAGCATTTCAGCGAGTTTGTCTAAATAGATCGCATAGGCAAGAGTCTATCGTCTGATTCATTACCTTAACCTAGAGTCTATTACCCGATCGATCACCTCAACAGGTAATCTAGTGTAAATACTATTTAAATATTAGGCAGTTAAGAAAATGGGCGAAATGATTAATGCGTTCGTACTTTCCAGCGTTCTAGTTCTTGTGGGAATTAGCTTTGGCTACTTTTTACTCAAGCTCCAAGGGGCTGAAGAGTAGATGGTAGATGCTCGATCGATCTAGCTGGGCTTAGAAACGGCGATCGTGTCACCTAATATTTTGAGCAAGTTGACTTTTGTTTTGGCATGGTCAGCCTGTTCTTGTTTGAGCTTGGCTAAAGCTTGCTCATAAAGTTGCTTGTAACGATCTCGATCGATTTTAAGCTCAGCACTAAGTTCAGCCAGTTCTTTTTCGGTCATGGTAGACGATTATAGATAGTGGATCGTGAATACCTTAGCAACAAACCAGATGACTACAACAGCTACATACATTCAAACCGAAGCCGAATTTGATGCTCTTTTAACTGCGGAACCAATCATGGTTGTAGATTGCACAGCGACTTGGTGTGGACCATGTAAAGTGATTAGCCCTTTGATCGACAAATTAGCGGGTGAGTATGTCGATCGAGCCAAGGTGTTTAAAGTGGACATCGGCGAAAACGGTTCGATCGCTAAGCGGTTTGGCATTCGCAGTATTCCTGCCGTGATGTTTTTTAAACAAGGGGAGTTGAAGGAAACGATGATCGGAGTCAAATCTTACGAAGATTTTAGCCAAGCTTTAGAACGCAGCCTTTAAACAGTCTTTAAGGATCGCTGACTCACTCTCAAGCTAAACTGGTTTCGATCTGTATAAACCTGCTGGCAAAATCAACATGATCGACCTATACACTCACACCACACCTAACGGGCGCAAGATTTCCATCATGCTAGAGGAAGTCGAACTACCCTATGAGTTTCACCAGATTCATATCAATCAGGGGCAGCAATTTACACCTGAATATTTGGCGATTAATCCTAATGGTAAAATCCCTGCAATCGTCGATCGAAGTGCGGGGATTACGGTATTCGAGTCAGGCGCAATTTTGCAATATCTCGCCGAAAAAACAGGCAAGTTACTACCAACCGATCGAAATTCGAGATATCAGGTATTGCAATGGTTGTTTTTCCAAGTCGGTGGCGTGGGGCCGATGTTTGGACAGCTATCGTTTTTCACGCACTTTGCCCCCGAAAAGATTCCTTACGCGATCGACCGCTACACCAAAGAAACCTACAGACAGTATGCGGTGATGGATAAGCAACTATCAAAGCATGAGTATATTGCTGGTAGTTTGTTTTCGATCGCTGATGTCGCGATTTTCCCTTGGGTGGGAGCTTATGATTTTATGGGAACCAGTTTGGATGATTATGCCAACCTCAAACGCTGGTTTGAACTAGTCAAACAACGTCCTGCTGTCCAACGTGGCATGGTAATTCCACCTACTGCCTAGGATCGGTAAAGAAGTCACCAATCCTGAAAAGCCCCCTAATTAACCAATTCTGAGGACTTTGAATTTCAGAACCCCCAGAATTGGGGGCAGGGGGCAGGATCTCTCAGTTCAAAATAGATCGTGATGATCATGATCGTGCTTATGTTCGTGGTGTTCTTCTTCAGGCTGATAGGAATCAGGTTGGGCAAGCCCCACATCTAAAATTAGTGGCAATGGG